>NZ_JBHWUU010000071.1:0-52054 GCF_042737375.1 Streptomyces sp. NPDC060000 | reverse complement strand
ACCCTCTCCCCCACCTGGGGCGTCTACAGCGGCTACGAACTCTGCGAGGGCACGGCGCTCAAGGAGGGCAGCGAGGAATACCTCGACTCGGAGAAGTACCAGCTCAGGCCCCGTGACTGGGCGGCGGCCGAACGGGAGGGCCGCAGCCTCGCCCCCCTGATCACGCGGCTCAACGAGATCCGGCGCGCGAACCCGGCCCTGCATCAACTGCGCGATCTGCACTTCCATCCCACCGACAAGGAAACGGTGATCGCCTACTCGAAGAGGAGCGCGGAGAAGAGCGGTTCGAACACGGTTCTGGTGATCGTCAACCTCGACCCCCACCACACCCAGGAGGCGACGGTGTCGTTGGACATGCCGCAACTCGGCCTGGACTGGCACGAGTCGGTGCCGGTGCGCGACGAGCTCACCGGCGAGACCTACCACTGGGGCAGGGCCAACTACGTGCGCCTCGAACCGGGCACCCGGCCCGCGCACGTACTCACCGTCCTGCGACCGTCCTACCCGCAGATCGGAGGGTCACCCACAACATGATCGTCAACGAGCCCGTTCCGGACACCTTCGAGGACACTCCCGCCAAGGACCGCGACCCCGAGTGGTTCAAACGCGCCGTGTTCTACGAGGTCCTCGTCCGCTCCTTCCAGGACAGCAACGGCGACGGCGTCGGCGACCTCAAGGGCATCACCGCCAAACTCGACTACCTGCAATGGCTCGGAGTCGACTGCCTCTGGCTGCCACCCTTCTTCAAATCACCCCTGCGCGACGGCGGATACGACGTATCCGACTACACCGCCGTCCTCCCCGAATTCGGCGACCTCGCCGACTTCGTGGAATTCGTCGACGCCGCCCACCAACGCGGCATGCGCGTCATCATCGACTTCGTCATGAACCACACCAGCGACCAGCACCCGTGGTTCCAGGAATCGAGAAAAGACCCCGACGGACCCTACGGCGACTACTACATGTGGGCCGACGACGACAAACAGTACGCCGACGCCCGCATCATCTTCGTCGACACCGAAGTCTCCAACTGGACCTTCGACCCCGTCCGCAAGCAGTACTTCTTCCACCGCTTCTTCTCCCACCAGCCGGACCTCAACTACGAGAACCCGGCCGTCCAGGAGGAGATGATCTCCGCCCTGCGGTTCTGGCTGGACCTGGGCATCGACGGCTTCCGCCTCGACGCCGTGCCCTACCTGTACGCCGAGGAGGGCACGAACTGCGAGAACCTCCCCGCCACGCACGAGTTCCTGAAGCGGGTCCGCAAGGAGATCGACGCCGCCTACCCGGACACGGTGATCCTGGCCGAGGCCAACCAGTGGCCCGAGGACGTCGTCGACTACTTCGGCGACTACGCCTCCGGCGGCGACGAATGCCACATGGCGTTCCACTTCCCGGTCATGCCCCGCATCTTCATGGCGGTCCGCCGGGAATCCCGCTACCCCGTCTCGGAAATCCTCGCGAAAACCCCCGCTATCCCCTCCCGCTGCCAATGGGGAATCTTCCTGCGCAACCATGACGAGCTCACCCTCGAAATGGTCACCGACGAGGAACGCGACTACATGTACGCGGAATACGCGAAAGACCCGCGTATGCGCGCCAACATCGGCATCCGCCGCCGCCTCGCGCCTCTGCTGGAGAACGACCGCAACCAGATCGAGCTCTTCACGGCACTGCTGCTCTCCCTGCCCGGCTCGCCGATCCTCTACTACGGCGACGAGATCGGCATGGGCGACAACATCTGGCTCGGCGACCGCGACGCCGTCCGCACCCCCATGCAGTGGACACCCGATCGCAACGCGGGTTTTTCGTCCTGTGACCCCGGGCGGCTGGTCCTGCCGACCATCATGGACCCCGTCTACGGGTACCAGGTCACCAACGTCGAGGCGTCGATGTCGTCGCCCTCGTCGTTGCTGCACTGGACCCGCCGGATGATCGAGATCCGCAAGCAGAACCCCGCCTTCGGCCTCGGGACCTACACCGAACTCCAGTCCTCCAACCCGGCCGTCCTCGCCTTCCTGCGCGAGGCTCCCCTGACGGAGGACGGCGGGGACGACCTGGTGCTGTGCGTGCACAACTTCTCGCGGTTCGCGCAGCCCACGGAACTGGACCTGAGCCGGTTCAAGGGGCGGTACCCGGTGGAGCTGTTCGGCGGGGTGCGTTTCCCGGCGGTCGGTGACCTGCCGTACCTGCTGACCATGGCGGGCCACGGCTTCTACTGGTTCAGGCTGCGCAGGGACGCGGCCTAGAAGTCCGGGCGGGGCGGTTTCCCCCGCCCCGCCCGGGGCACGCAACAGTAACGCCCCGACCCCGACCCCCCGGGGAAAGGAATGTGACACCTATGGCGGCAACTGTCACAGTCTCCGGCCGAACGGACCCCGGCCTCCTCATATCGCTGGACCCCCTGCTGCGCGAGTGGCTGCCCCGGCAGCGCTGGTTCGCCGGCAAAGGGCATCCCATCAGCGGGTTCTCGCTGGTCGCGGCCACCGAACTGCTCCCGGTCGGCACCAGGCCCGGGCTGTACCACCTGCTCGTGCGCGCCCAGCAGCAGGCGGGGCCCGGGGACTGCTACCAGCTTCTGATCGGCGTCCGCGCGGCCCTCCCGCCCCGGCTGGCGCCCGCCCTGATCGGACATGTGACACAGGGGCCGCTGGCCGGGCAGACCGCCTTCGACGCCCTGTACGACACCCGGCCCGCCGAGGTGCTCCTGGAGGCCCTGCGCACCGGGGCCCGGATCGGCGGGCTGCGCTGCGAGCGGGACCCGGAGCAGGAGATCCGGTCGGGGCTGGTCCCGCGCCGCCTGACGGGCGAGCAGTCGAACTCGTCCCTCATCTATGGAGATACGTTCATCCTGAAGCTGCTGCGCCGGGTCGTGCCGGGGGTCAACCCCGACCTGGAGCTGCCGCTGGCGCTGGCCCGCGAGGGCTGCCCCCGGGTGCCCGCGCCGACCGCGTGGATGTACGGGGACCCGGACGAGGGCGGGGCCGAGCCGTACGTCCTGGCCGTGCTCCAGCCGTATGTGCAGGGCGCGGCGGACGGCTGGGAGCTGGCCCTGCGGGAACTGGCCAAGGGCGAGGACTTCGCCGCCGAGGCACGCGCGCTGGGGCGGGCCACCGCCGAGGTGCACGGTGCGCTCGCCCGGGCGCTGCCCACGGCGACGCTGGGCCAGGCACAGATACGTCCGATGGTGGACGGCATGACCGAGCGGCTCGACGCGGCCGCGCAGGCGGTGCCCGCGCTGCGCCCGTACGCGCCCGCGCTGCGCACCGCCTTCACCGCGCTGGCCGACCTCGCGGCCGAGGGCCACACCTGGACCGCCCAGCGCGTCCACGGCGATCTGCACCTCGGGCAGTGTCTGCGCTCGGCCTCCGGACAGTGGTCGCTGATCGACTTCGAGGGGGAACCCGCCAGGCCGCTGGCCGAGCGGCGGATGGCCCAGCCGACCGTGCGGGACGTGGCGGGCATGCTGCGTTCCTTCGACTACGCCGCCCACTCCGCGGAGCCGCCGGCCCCGGCCTGGGCACACGCCTGCCGGGCGGCCTACTGTTCCGGGTACGCCGAGGTGGCGGGTGCCGACCCGCGCACCGACCCCGTACTGCTGCGGGCCCACGAGACGGACAAGGCGGTCTACGAGGTCGTCTACGAGGCACGGCACCGCCCCGACTGGCTGCCCGTACCCCTTTCCGCGATACACCGCCTCGCCGCACCCGACCTGCCTTGAGGAGGCTCCGTACGTGACTCCCCCGAAGAAGAAGGCCACCGCGAAGAAGAAGGCCACCGCGAAGAAAGCGGTGACCAAGAAGGCGGCGGCCCAGAAGGCGGCGAGCAGGAAGACGACGGGCAAGAAGGCGAAGGCGGCGGGCGAGAAGGCCATGGCGAAGGAGACAGCGGCAGCAGCAGAGGCGGCGGCAGAGGCAGAGGCGGCAGCAGCGGCAGCCGGGGCAGCGGCGGAGGGCGCCGCGAAGAAGCCCGAGAAGTCCGGGAAACCCCCCGTGGACAGCGTCGGCAGCACTCCCGGCACGGCGGTCGACCCCGCCCTCGGCCCCGCAGACCGTGAACGCCTGCTGCACGGCACCCATCACGATCCCCACTCCGTGCTCGGCGCGCATCAGGTGCCCGGCGGAGTCGTCTTCCGGGCGCTGCGCCCGTACGCGCGGTCCGTGACCGTGCTGGCGGGGGACCTGCGCGCCGAGCTCCACGACGACGGCGACGGCTTCTTCTCCGCCCTGCTGCCCCTGACGGAGGTCCCGGCCCACCGGCTGCTCGTGGCCTACGAGAGCACGACCGTGGAGACCGAGGACGCCTATCGGTTCCTGCCCACGCTGGGTGACCTGGACCTGCACCTGATCGGTGAGGGCCGGCACGAGCAGCTGTGGACGGTGCTCGGTGCCCATCCGAGGACCCATGAGGGCGTGAGCGGCACCTCGTTCTCCGTGTGGGCGCCGAACGCGCGCGGGGTGCGGCTGGCCGGCACCTTCAACTTCTGGGACGGCACGGGGTACCCGATGCGGTCGCTCGGCTCGTCCGGGGTCTGGGAACTGTTCGTGCCCGGGGTCGGCGAGGGCGAGCTGTACAAGTTCGACATCACCCGCCCCGACGGCTCGCACACCCTGCGCGCCGACCCGATGGCCAGGCGTACGGAGGTCCCGCCGGCGACCTCCTCGATCGTGCACGCCTCGCACTACGAGTGGGGCGACGAGGAGTGGCTGGCCCGGCGCGCCGAGATACCCGTCCACGAGGCCCCGTTCTCCGTCTACGAGGTCCATCTGGCGTCCTGGCGACGGGGACTGACGTATCGTCAGCTCGCGGAGCAGCTGCCCGCCTATGTCGGGGACCTGGGCTTCACCCATGTCGAGCTGATGCCGGTCGCCGAGCATCCCTTCGGCGGCTCGTGGGGCTACCAGGTCACCGGTTTCTACGCGCCCACGGCCCGGCTCGGCACTCCCGACGACTTCAAGTACCTGGTGGACGCGTTGCACCGGGCCGGCATCGGGGTCCTGATGGACTGGGTGCCGGCGCACTTCCCGCGCGACGAATGGGCCCTCGCCGAGTTCGACGGACGTCCGCTGTACGAGCACGAGGACCCGCTGCGCGCCGCGCATCCCGACTGGGGGACGCTCGAATTCGACTTCGGGCGACGCGAGGTGCGCAACTTCCTGGTGGCCAACGCCACCTACTGGTGCGAGGAGTTCCACATCGACGGGCTACGGGTGGACGCCGTCGCCTCGATGCTCTACCTCGACTACTCGCGCGAGCCGGGCCAGTGGACCCCGAACGAGCACGGGGGCCGGGAGAACCTGGACGCGGTGGCGTTCCTCCAGGAGATGAACGCGACGGTCTACCGCCGCAGCCCCGGGGTCGTCACGATCGCGGAGGAGTCCACGGCCTGGGACGGCGTCACGCGGGCCACGCACCACTCGGGTCCGAGCGGCTTCGGCGGGCTCGGGTTCGGGCTGAAGTGGAACATGGGCTGGATGCACGACTCGCTGGAGTACATGAGCCACGAGCCGGTGCACCGCAGGTACCACCACCACGAGATGACCTTCTCGATGGTGTACGCCTACAGCGAGAACTACGTGCTGCCCATCTCGCACGACGAGGTGGTGCACGGGAAGCGCTCGCTGGTGTCGAAGATGCCCGGCGACTGGTGGCAGCAGCGCGCCGGGCTGCGGGCGTACCTGGCGTACATGTGGGCCCACCCGGGCAAGCAGCTCCTCTTCATGGGCCAGGAGTTCGCCCAGGGCGCGGAGTGGTCCGAGGCGCACGGCCCCGACTGGTGGCTGCTGGATCCGGCGTACGGCGCCGAGGCCGACCACCGGGGTGTGCGGGACCTGGTCCGCGACCTGAACACCGTCTACCGGGCGGCGCCGGCCCTGTGGCAGCGGGACACCGACCCCGCCGGTTTCCAGTGGGTGGTCGGGGACGCGGCCGAGGACAACGTCTTCGCGTTCCTGCGCTACGACGCCGAGGGGTCCCCGCTGCTGTCCGTCTCCAACCTCTCCCCCGTCGTCCGCCAGGACTACCGCCTCGGCATACCCGACGACGTCCCGGCCTGGCACGAGGTCCTCAACACCGACGCGGCCGCGTACGGCGGCAGCGGTGTCGCGCACCCCGACCCGGTCAAGCCGGAGCCGCAGGGCCTGCACGGCCGGCCGGCGAGCGTCCGGCTGACGCTGCCTCCGCTGGCGACGGTGTGGCTGCGTCCCGCCTGAGCCGCGTCCGCTCCTCACCGGGGCTGTCGGCCGGTGCGGTGGTGTGCGGGTGGGCCTGCCTCCCACATCCGCTCACCGCACCGGCCGCGCACCCGCGGGGATCACGGCACGAGCCGGCACGTCCTGCTGATCCGGCGTCGGGCCAAGCTCCCACAGGTTCCTTCAGGCTCCTTCCAGGGCCGCGGCCAGCGCCCTCGGCAGCGGCCTGCTGTGGAGCACCGCCAGCCGCTGGGTCGCCCGGGTCAGCGCCACGTACAGGTCGCTCGTGCCGTACCGGGCGGGCTCCACCACCAGCACGGAGTCGAACTCCAGGCCCTTGGACTGGCGCGGGTCGAGCAGCACGACGTTGCGGGTCAGGTCCGGCTCGGCGCCCGCCGTCACCCCGTCCAGCCGGGCCGCCAGCTTCCGGTGCAGGTCGCGCGGGGCGATGACGGCGAGCCGGCCCTCGGCGGGGGTCAGTTCGCCGACGGCCTCGGCGACCGCGCCCGCGAGGTCTGCGGTGGCGCGCGCCCACGGGCGTACGCCGGTCGACCGCACCGAACTCGGCGGCTCGAAGCCGGGATGCTCCGCGCGGACCACCGCCGCGGCCACGTCCATGATCTCGGCCGGGGTGCGGTAGTTGACGCCCAGCCGGGTGTGCTCCCAGCGGTTGTCGACGTACGGCTGGAGGATCCTGTCCCAGGAGCCGACGCCCGCCGCCTCCGCGGTCTGCGCCGGGTCGCCGACCAGGGTCATGGAGCGGGTCGGGCTGCGCCGCATCAGCAGCCGCCACGCCATCGGCGACAGCTCCTGCGCCTCGTCGACGATGATGTGCCCGAACGCCCAGGTGCGGTCGGCCGCCGCGCGTTCGGCGGCACTGCGGTGGTCGTCCTCCTCGTGGCGTTCGGCGAAGCGTTCGGCGTCGATGATGTCGTGCGCGGACAGGACCTCGGAGTCCTCCTCGTGCTTGTCCTCGAACTCGTAGGTGCGGGAGGCGTAGGAGACGTCCAGGACGCCCTGTGCGTAGGCGACCTGCGTCTCGCGCTCGCGCTCCGCGCGGGCCCGTGCCACCCGGTCGTCCTCGCCGAGCAGTTCGGCCGCCTCGTCGAGCAACGGGACGTCCGCCACGGTCCAGGCCCGGGTCACCGGGCGGCGGATGGCGGCCGCGTCGTCGTCGGAGACATGGCCCACGGGGTCGGCGAGGAAGTCGGCGACCAGGCGCTGCGGGGTCAGCCGCGGCCACAGCTGGTCGACGGCGGCCCAGACCTCGGGGTTCTCGGCGAGCTCGTCGCGGATCTGGGTGATGTCGCTCGGGTCGAGGAGGTTCGAGCCGTCGTAGGGGTCCGTGCCGATGCGTTCGGCGACCATGTCGGTGAGCGTGTTGAGGATGTGGCCCTCGAAGTGCTCGCGGGCCGCGTTGTGCGGCAGCCCCGCGGCACGGGTGCGCTCGCGGGCCATGTTCACCAGGCCGTCGTCCAGCATCAGGATCTCGCGGTCGTGCCCGATCGCGATCACCGGATCGGGCAGCGCCTGCCAGTCGCGTACGACGCCGGCGAGCACGTCCGCCATGTCGGCACGGCCCTTCACGGCCGCCGCCTCGCGGGTGTCGGTGGCCGTCGCCCGAACGCCGGGGAAGAGTTCCCCGATCGTCGCCAGCAGCACGCCCGTCTCGCCCAGCGAGGGCAGCACCTCGCCGATGTAACCGAGGAAGGCGGGGTTGGGGCCGACGATCAGGACGGCCCGCTTGGCGAGCAGCTCCCGGTGTTCGTAGAGGAGATAGGCGGCGCGGTGCAGGGCGACGGCCGTCTTGCCGGTGCCGGGGCCGCCCTCGACCACCAGCACCCCTCGGTGCGGCGCCCGGATGATCTCGTCCTGCTCGGCCTGGATGGTCTGCACGATGTCGTTCATGCGGCCGGTGCGTGCCGAGTTCAGCGCGGCGAGCAGTACGGCGTCGCCGGTCGGGTCCTCGTGGCCGGTGCGGGTGGTGTCGCCGATGTCGAGGATCTCGTCGTGCAGGGCGGTGACCCGGCGTCCCTCGGTGGTGAGGTGCCGGCGCCTGCGCAGCCCCATCGGGGTGTGGCCGGTGGCCAGGTAGAAGGGGCGGGCGACGTCGGCGCGCCAGTCGATGAGGATCGGGGTGCGCTCGGCGTCCTCGGCGCGCAGGCCGATGCGGCCGATGTGGTGGTCGGTGCCGGAGGTGAGGTCGATGCGGCCGAAGCAGAGGGAGCCGTCCACCGCGTTCAGCGCGGCGAGCAGCCCGGAGCGTTCGGCGACCAGGATGTCCCGCTCGAGCCGGGCCTGCATGGGCGTGTTGCCCTGGGCGAGCGCGTCCGTGACGGAGCCCTCGGTGTCGCCGCGCAGCGCGTCCACGCGCGCGTACAGGCCGTCGATGAATTCCTGTTCGCAGCGCAATTCACTATCCGGAAAGTCGGCGTTTGACAATTCCACTCCCGCCCGCATATACTGTGCTCACTGAGCTTCTTTGCGACTCGATCCATTAGAAGTCGCGAACCATCAAATATACGCAGAGAAATCCCCCGGGCGCAATTGCCCGGGGGATTTCCTCGTACAGGGCGTCAGATCGACGCGGTCACCGGCCCCTGTCCGGCAGGACCTCGTCCAGTTCTGCCAGGAGCCGGCGCTTGGGCCGGGCCCCCACCATCGACTTCACGGGCTCACCGGCCCGGAACACCATGAACGTCGGCATCGACAGCACCTGGTACGCGTTGGTGGTCTCAGGGTTGGTGTCCACGTCCAGCTGCACCACCTTCAGCCGCTCGCCCTCCTCCGCGGCGAGCGCGGTGAGCACAGGGCCCATCTGCCGGCACGGCGGACACCAGTCCGCGGTGAACTCCACCAGCACCGGCAGGTCCGCCCCGAGCACCTCCGTCCCGAAGTCCGCGTCCGTCACCTCGGCCACCCCGTCCGCCTTGATCACCGTTCCTGCCCTCCCAGCTCGCACTCGGGCTCCGGACCCCCCGGAACCCGCGCCTCGGCGGCCAGCTCGTCGCGCGCCAGCTCGGCCCGTACGAGCTGCCCGGCGACCGTCTCCCGCACCGCCCGCAGCTCCCCGATGAGCGCGTCCAGCTCGTCCAGCTTGCGCCGGTAGACCGCCAGCGACGCCGGGCACGAGTCGCCCTCCGGGTGCCCGGCCCGCAGACACTCCACGAAGGGCCGGGTCTCCTCCAGGTCGAACCCGAAGTCCTGAAGGGTCCTGATCTGCCGCAACAGCCGCAGATCACCCTCGTCGTACGTCCGGTACCCGTTGTCGCCACGTCGCGCGGGCAGCAGCCCGCGCGACTCGTAGTACCGCAGCGTCCGGGTGGTGGTCCCGGCCCGAGCGGCCAGCTCGCCGATGCGCATGTCCACGAACGTAAGCCTTGACGCCCGCGTCAAGGCAAGAGCGGCTTGCGCTCGACCGGCGAGGTGAGCACGATCGACGTCGTGGTGCGGCCCAGGGCGGAGACCGCCTCGAGGACATCCTCCAGGTGGACGGTGTCCCGGACGGCGACCTTGAGGATCCAGCAGTCCTCGCCCACCACGTGGTGCACCTCGGTGATCTCGGGGCGCTCGATCAGCTCCAGGGTCCTGGGGTGCCTCAGGTTGTAGCCACCGTGCGGGTCGACCCGGATGAACGCCTGTATGCCGTAGCCGAGCCGGGCCGGGCTGACGTGCGCGCCGTAGCCGCAGATGACCCCCGCGGCCTCCAGCCGCCGCACCCGCTCCGTCACCGCCGCCGGACTCAGCCGTACCCTGCGGCCCAGCTCGCTGAGCTTGATCCGGCCGTCGGTCTGGAGCAGTTCCAGGATCTGCCGGTCCACCGCGTCGAAGGCCACCGACGTTTCGTCGGCGACGGCCCGTACCTGCCGAGGTTCTTTCGGTGCGGCGGCCGGAACTCCCATGAACACCCCTTCAGTACGCGCGGCTGCGCCGGGAGAATCATGGTCATGGAAAAGACGCAGGAGGGAAAGGCCCGGGAGGAAAAGGCCCGCGAGGTGTTGGTCATCGGCGGGAACCGGTATTTCGGCAAGCGGCTGATCGCGCGTCTGCTGGCCGCCGGGGACCGGGTGACGGTACTGAATCGCGGCTCGTCGGCGCCGCCTCCGGGCGCCACCCACCTGATCGCCGACCGCGACGACGAGAACGCGCTGGACTCGGCGCTCGGTACCCGCACCTTCGACGTCGTCGTCGACCAGGTCTGCTACACCCCGCGCCAGGCGGCGATCGCCCGCCGGGTGTTCGCCGGCCGGACCCGTCGTCACGTGCTGACGTCGACGGTCGAGGTGTACGAGTACGAGGACTCCATCGCCCTGGTGCGGGAGGAGGACCTCGACCCGCTGGGCGTGGAGGTGGATCTCGGCCTCCCCTGGGACGAACCGGGGTTCCTCGACTCCCACTACGGCGAGGGCAAGCGGCAGGCCGAGGCGGTGTTCGCGGCGGCTCCCGACTTCCCGCACGTGGCCGTGCGCGTCGCCCATGTGCTGGGCGGGACCGACGACTTCACCGGACGCCTCGAGCACTACGCGTCCCGCGTCCGCGCGGGTGAGCCGATCGCCGTGCCGACGGTGAACCACCCGGCGACGTACATCCACGTCGAGGAGATCGCCGACTTCCTGTTCTGGACGGTGGGCCAGGATTTCACCGGCCCGGTCAACGCGGCCTCGCACTCCACGCTGACCACGCACGAGGTGTGCGAGGCGGTGGCGGCGCGGGTCCCCGGCGGCCGGGTGGTCTTCCGGGAGGTCGAGGTCGGCGAGGTGTCCCCGCTCTCGTTCCGCCGCTTCTACGGCATGGACAACGCCCGCGCCGGCCGGCTCGGGTTCACCTTCGGCAACGCACGGCAGTGGCTGGGCCGCGCGGCCGACGAGACCCTGGGGAAGGTGACCCGCCCCGCGCCGCCGCCGGGTCGCGGAAGGGCATGAGAAAAACCGGGCGACCGAGCCACGGGGGAGTGCTCGGCCGCCCGGAGACGGTGGGGCTGGGCCCGGGCGTCCGGCCCCGGTTCAGGCGGGGCCGGACACCCGGAGTCGGGAGGGTGCGGACAGGGCCTAGGCCTTGGCGAGTTCCTTCTCGCCGTCCTCACGCTGCTCGGGCAGGGCGTCCGCCGGGGCGGTCCCGACGCCGGCCTCGTCCTCGTCGAGCAGGGTCTTCTCGTCGAAGGGCAGCCCGCCGGCGAGCACCAGCTGGACCCGCTCCTTGTCGATCTCCTTGGTCCAGGTGCCGATCAGGACGGTGGCGACGGCGTTGCCGGCGAAGTTGGTGAGGGCGCGGGCCTCGCTCATGAAGCGGTCGATGCCGACGATGAGGCCGATGCCGTCCACCAGGGCGGGCTTGTGCGACTGGAGGCCGCCGGCCAGGGTGGCCAGACCCGCGCCGCTGACGCCGGCCGCGCCCTTGGAGGCGAGGAGCAGGAACAGGAGCAGCGGGATCTGCTCGCCGAGCGACATCGGGGTGCCCATCGCGTCGGCGATGTACAGCGACGCCATGGTCATGTAGATCATGGTGCCGTCGAGGTTGAAGGAGTAGCCGGTCGGGACGGTGATGCCGACGACGGGCTTGCTGACGCCCAGGTGCTCCATCTTCGCGATGAGCCGCGGCAGCGCGGACTCGGAGGAGGAGGTGGACAGGATCAGCAGGAACTCACGGCCCAGGTACCTGAAGAGCTTGAGGATGTTCAGGCCCGTGAAGGCGCGCAGCAGGGCCGCGAGCACGATGAAGACGAACAGGAAACAGGTCGCGTAGAACCCGAGCATCAGCACGGCGAGGCTCTTCAGCGCGTCCACACCGGCCGAACCGACCACGGCGGCGATGGCGCCGAAGGCGCCGATCGGGGCCGCCCACATGACCATGGCGAGGATGCGGAAGACGAGCCGCTGGATGTGCTCGACGCCGCGCAGGACCGGCTGGCCGACCGGCCCCATCGCCTGCAGGGCGAACCCGGCGAGCAGCGCGACGAGCAGGGTCTGCAGCACCTGGCCCTCGGTGAAGGCCGAGACGAACGTCAACGGAATGATCGACAGGACGAAGTCGACCGGCGGCAGCGCGTCGGCGGACACCTGGTCGTGCCCGGTCGCCTTGATCGCGTCGGTCAGGTGCATCCCGTCGCCCGGGTGCAGGACGTTGCCGACGACGAGGCCGATCGTGAGCGCGACGAGCGACATCACCGTGAAGTAGCCGAGGGCGATACCGCCGACGGCGCCGACCTTGGCGGCCTTGCGTACGGACCCGATGCCCAGCACGATCGTGCAGAAGATGATCGGCGAGATCATCATCTTGATCAGGTTCACGAAGCCCGTGCCCAGCGGCTTCAGCTCGACGCCGGCGTCGGGCCAGATCAGGCCCACCGCGATGCCGAGCGCCACCGCGACGATCACAGCGATGTACAGGTAGTGGGTGCGGTCCCGCTTGACTGCGGGTGCGGCAGGTGCCGTATCGGGGGTGCTGCTGGCGGCCACGGCTGCCCTCCTTGACGTCTTCGTCGGCATCACCGGCGTGCGGCTCACGTCCGGGGAGTTATGGGGGAATGCCGTGACTATCTCCCGCCCTGTGAGGGCGGTCACCCTTCCGTTCATTTAGTTCACACTTAACCTCGGGGGCACACTGACGACATGCGCATCCCCGCCCTCCCCCGACCCCGCAGCCTGGCCGGCCAGCTCTTCGCCATGCAGGCCGTGCTGATAGCGGTCGTCGTCGCGGGATACGCGCTGTTCACGTACGTCAGCGACCGCACCCAGGCCGAGGAGGCCGCGGGCCGCCAGGCCACGGCCGTCGCCCGCTCGGTCGCCGACTCCCCCTCGGTGCGGGCGGCGATCCACACCGCGAAGCCCACCGCCCAGCTCCAGCCGTACGCCCTGCGGGTCATGAAGGACACGGAGGTCGACTTCGTCACGATCATGAATCCGGAGGGCATCCGCTGGACCCACCCGGACAAGACCCAGATCGGCCAGCGCTTCCGGGGCAACACGGCGAAGGCCCTGAAGGGCGACTCGTTCACCGAGACCTACACCGGCACGCTCGGCGCGTCCGTCCGCGCGGTCACCCCGATAGAGGAGGGTGACCGGATCATCGGCCTGGTCAGCGCGGGCATCAAGGTCGAGTCGATCAGCAAGCGGGTGCAGGACCAGGTGACGGCGCTGTTCGCGGTGGCCGTCGGCGCGCTCGCCCTCGGCGCGATCGGCACGTACGTCATCAACGCGTCCCTGCGCCGGCACACCCACGGCATGAACGCGGCCGAGCTCAGCCGGATGCACGACTACCACCAGGCCGCGCTGCACGCGGTGCGGGAGGGGTTGCTGATGCTGGACGGGCAGTACAAGGTGGCGCTCATCAACGACGGAGGCCGGGAGCTGCTGGGCGTCTCGGGGAAGGTGGTGGGCATGTCGGTGGCGAACCTCGGCCTGCCGGCCCCCCTGACGGGCGCGCTGCTCTCCTCGGAGCCCCGGGTGGACGAGGTGCACCTCACGGCGGACCGGGTGCTCGTGGTGAACACCTCCCCGGTGTCGGGCGGCGAGCGCAGGGGCGCCGTGGTCACCCTGCGTGATGTGACCGAACTCCAGTCCGTCATGGGCGAGTTGGACTCCGAACGCGGCTTCACACAGGCGCTGCGCTCCCAGGCCCACGAGGCGGCGAACCGCCTGCACACCGTGGTGTCGCTGATCGAGCTGGGCCGGGCGGAGGAGGCGGTGGACTTCGCGACGTCCGAGCTGGAACTGGCCCAGGCACTGACGGACCAGGTGGTCGCGGCGGTCAGCGAACCGGTCCTGGCGGCCCTGCTGCTGGGCAAGACGGCCCAGGCGAACGAGCGGGGCGTGGAACTCGTGGTGTCGCAGGAGAGCACGCTGGACGACGGTCTGCTGCCGGAGTCGCTCCCCGCGAGGGACCTGGTGACGATCCTGGGCAACCTGATCGACAACGCGGTGGACGCGGCCCAGGGGAGCACCCGGGCGCAGGTCACGGTGACCGCCGCCACAGAGGGCGCCGAGCTGCTGCTGCGGGTGGCGGACACCGGCGCGGGAGTGGATCCCGCGCACGCCTCGCTGGTCTTCGAGCGCGGCTTCTCGACGAAGCCGGCGGGGCCGGGCGGGCGGGGCCTCGGCCTGGCCCTGGTCCGGCAGGCGGTACAGCGGCACGAGGGCACGCTGTCGGTGGCGGAGGCCGCGGGCGGCGGGGCGGAGTTCCTGGTGCGCCTGCCGCTGCGGGCGACGGCCGGGCCCGGACGTACCGGGACGGCTGTCGCCGGCGAGCCCGGGACGTCCGGGTCCGGTAAGACCGCGTCCGGTGAGGCCGTGTCGGGGCCGGGGTCTGGAGGCAAGGGATGACGAGTGACGAGCCGATCAGAGTGCTGGTGGTGGAGGACGATCCGGTCGCCGCGGACGCCCATGTGATGTACGTGGGAAGGGTGCCCGGATTCGTCGCGGTGGGCAAGGCGCACACCGGTGCGGAGGCCCGGCGCCTGCTGGACCGTACGCCGGTGGACCTGCTGCTCCTCGACCTGCACCTGCCCGACGCGCACGGGCTCCAGCTGGCCCGCTCGCTGCGGGCGGCGGGCTATCACGCGGACGTGATAGCGGTGACGTCGGCGCGGGACCTGACCGTGGTGCGGGAGGGCGTCTCCCTCGGGGTCGTGCAGTACGTACTGAAGCCCTTCACCTTCGCGACGCTCCGGGACCGGCTGGTGCGGTACGCCGAGTTCCGGGGCGCCGCGGGTGAGGCGAGCGGCCAGGACGAGGTCGACCGGGCGCTGGCGGCCCTGCGCGCGCCGGGGCCCGCCGCCCTGCCCAAGGGGCTGAGCGCGCCGACGCTTGAGCGGGTGACGGAGGTCGTACGGGAGGCGGCGGAGGGGCTGACCGCGGCGGGGGTCGCCGAGGCGGTGGGCATCTCCCGCATCACGGCCCGGCGCTATCTGGAGCATCTGGTCGAGGCGGGACGGGCCGAGCGCAAGCCGCTGTACGGGCAGGTCGGGAGGCCGGAACTGGTGTACCGGTGGGTGCGGACGACCCGGGGGAAGTGAAGACCCCCGCAGGTTTCCACAACCGGTGACCATGTCCGAACACCCGGTAGTCACCGCGCTCCCGGGCCCCTACCTTGTCCCCCGTGCCCAGACCTCCGACCCACACCCGTCAGCCAGGTCCCCCCTTCAACGCTCCCGCCGCCCGCAGGCTCCGCGCGGCCCTCGGCATGACCCCGGACCACGTCGCCCACGGCCTTCGCGCCTCCTACGCGCTTCCGCACGCCACCCCCGACCTCGTCATCGCCTGGGAACGCGGGACACTCACCCCGGCGTATTCCGAACTCACCGCCCTGGCGGGCGTGTTGTGGTGTTCTCCGGGGGAGCTGATCGGCAGGCCGCGCACCCTGCGCGAACACCGCGTCGCCCGCGGCTTCGCCCCCGAGGACGTGGCCCGGGCCGTGGGGCACGAGTTCCTGGCGTACACGCGGATGGAGGAGAGCGGGCAGTGGCGTGGCACGGACCGGCAGTCCGCCGCCCTCGCCGAGCTGCTCGGCCTCTCGCTGCCCGACCTGATCACCGTCACCGGGCACGAGGGCAGGCTGGCCGACCTGCTGCGCACCGCCGCGCGCACGCGCTGGCAGGCCTACGTCGGACCCGTGAGCCGGATCGTTCCCCTGGACCGGCGTCTGCTGGAGGAGACCCTCCAGGATCTGCACCGGGCCTACCAGGGGCAGCTGGCCGCCACGCCGAGCCGGGGCGACGGCAGTGCGGCCGACGAGGCGAGCGAGGCCGGCCGGGACTTCCTGAACCGGATCGTCGACACCTTCTGGACAACCCTCGAAACCCGGACCGCGTAAAACCCGGACCGCGTAGGAACGGTTCCGGCCGGCGAACCGCCCAGCAGGCAAAACACCTGGCGGCCGAACCGTCCAAGACGGACCGCCGGGCGGGCCGAGCCGCTCAGAAGGCGAACCGCCCGGCGGCGGCCCAACCGTCCGGAAGACGGACCGCCGGGCGACCGAAACCGCCCAGCAGACGAACCCGCCGGGCGGCCGAGCCGGCAGCGGGCAGCGGGCAGTCGGCAGCGGGCAAAACGCCGGGCGGCCGAACCGTCCGGAAGACGGACCGCCTAGGAGAAGACCGACTCCGCTTCCTCGATCCGGTCCGCCGGAACCGTCTTCAGCTCGGTCACCGCCTCCGCCAGCGGCACCATCCGGATGTCCGTCCCGCGCAGCGCCGTCATCCGCCCGAACTGGCCGCGGTGCGCCGCCTCCACCGCGTGCCAGCCGAAGCGGGTCGCGAGGACACGGTCGTACGCCGTGGGGACACCGCCACGCTGGACGTGGCCGAGGATCACCGGCCGGGCCTCCTTGCCGAGCCGCTTCTCCAGCTCGTAGGCCAGCGCCGTACCGATGCCCTGGAAGCGCTCGTGACCGAACTGGTCGATCGCGCCCTTGGTGTAGTCCATGGTGCCGTCGGCCGGGTGCGCGCCCTCCGCGACGCAGATGACCGCGAACTTCTTGCCGCGGGCGAACCGCTCCTCGACCATCTTCACCATGTCGGCGGGGTCGAAGGGCCGCTCCGGCAGACAGATGCCGTGCGCGCCCGCCGCCATCCCGGACTCCAGCGCGATCCAGCCGGCGTGGCGGCCCATGACCTCGACCACCATCACCCGTTGATGGGACTCCGCGGTCGTCTTCAGGCGGTCCATCGCCTCCGTCGCGACGCCGACCGCGGTGTCGAAGCCGAAGGTGCGGTCCGTCGACGAGATGTCGTTGTCGATCGTCTTCGGGACGCCCACCACCGGCAGACCGGCGTCCGACAGCATCCGCGCGGCCGTCAGCGTGCCCTCGCCGCCGATCGGGATGAGCGCGTCGATGCCGAAGTCGTGGATCATGTCGGAGGCGCTCTCGCAGGCCTCGCGCAGCCGGTCGCGCTCCAGGCGGGACGAGCCGAGGATGGTGCCGCCGCGGGCCAGGATGCCGCTCACCGCGTTGAGGTCGAGCCCCCGGTAACGGCTGTCCAGCAGCCCGGCGTAGCCGTCCTCGAAGCCGATGACCTCGTCGCCGTAGTTGTCGACGGCGCGGTGCACGACCGACCGGATCACTGCGTTCAGGCCGGGGCAGTCGCCACCTGCGGTGAGAACTCCGATGCGCATCGTGCTGTGTCTCCTGCTCGCTGTTGGTACCGGTGAGCCAGATTCGATTGTTTCACGCCGCCGATCGGGCTGTCTCTTGACGGGCGCCTTAACTACGGCCGGAGGTATTGTCAAGAGGGATCTGCTCACCTAGGTGGGCGATTTTTGTGCCCTCGTAAGGAAACGGAGAGCTCGCGTGACCCGCAGCGTGTACGTGACCGGAATCGACCGCGGCGACGGCCGTCAGGTCGTCGAGCTGGGAGTCATGGAGCTCCTGACCCGGCAGGTCGACCGGGTGGGCGTCTTCCGTCCACTCGTCCACGACGGGCCCGACCGGCTCTTCGAGCTGCTGCGTGCCCGCTACCGGCTGGCGCAGGATCCGGCCACCGTCTACGGCATGGACTACCACGAGGCGTCCGCCCTCCAGGCGGAGCGGGGGACGGACGAACTGGTCTCCACCCTCGTCGAGCGGTTCCTCGGTGTCGCCCGCGCCTACGACGTCGTCCTCGTCCTCGGCACGGACTACGCCGACACCCAGTTCCCCGACGAACTCGCCCTCAACGCGCGGCTCGCGAACGAGTTCGGCGCGTCCGTGATCCCGGTCGTGGGCGGCCGCAGGCAGACGGTGGAGTCCGTGCTCGCCGAGACCCGCAACGCCTACCGGGCGTACGAGGCCCTCGGCTGTGACGTCCTCGCCATGGTGACCAACCGGGTGGCCCCGGAGGACCGGGAGAAGATGGCCGCCGGGCTCGCGACCCGGCTGCCCGTGCCCTGTTACGTCCTGCCCGACGAGCCCGCCCTCTCCGCGCCGACCGTCGCGCAGATCAGCCACGCGCTGGGCGCGAGGGTGCTCCTCGGCGACGACTCCGGGCTGGCCCGTGACGCGCTCGACTTCGTCTTCGGCGGGGCGATGCTGCCGAACTTCCTCAACGCGCTGACCCCGGGCTGTCTGGTCGTCACCCCGGGCGACCGGGCCGACCTGGTCATCGGCTCGCTCGCCGCGCACAGCGCCGGCACCCCGCCGATCGCCGGTCTGCTGCTCACCCTCGACGAGGTGCCGAGCGACGCGGTCCTCACCCTCGCCGCACGCCTCGCCCCCGGCACCCCCGTCATCTCGGTGCCCGGCAACAGCTTCCCCACCGCCGAGCAGCTGTTCTCCCTGGAGGGCAAGCTGAACGCGGCCACCCCGCGCAAGGCCGAGACCGCCCTGGGTGTGTTCGAGCGGCATGTGGACACGGGCGAGCTGCTCGGGCGCGTCTCCGCGCCGAGCACCGACCGCCTCACGCCGATGATGTTCGAGCACAAGCTGCTGGAACGGGCCCGCGCCGACAAGCGCCGGGTCGTCCTCCCGGAGGGGACCGAGGAGCGGGTGCTGCACGCGGCCGAGGTGCTGCTGCGCCGGGGTGTCTGCGACCTCACCCTGCTCGGGCCCGTCGACCAGATCCGCAAGAAGGCCGCCGATCTCGGCATGGACCTCGGCGACTGCTCGCTGATCGACCCGGCCACCTCCGAGCTGCGCGACTCCTTCGCCGAGAAGTACGCCGGGCTCCGGGCCCACAAGGGCGTCACGGTGGAGCTGGCCTACGACGTCGTCTCGGACGTGAACTACTTCGGGACGCTCATGGTCCAGGAGGGCCTCGCCGACGGCATGGTCTCCGGTTCCGTGCACTCCACGGCCGCCACCATCCGGCCCGCCTTCGAGATCATCAAGACGAAGCCGGACGCCGACATCGTCTCGTCGGTGTTCTTCATGTGCCTCGCCGACAAGGTCCTCGTCTACGGCGACTGCGCCGTGAACCCGGACCCGAACGCCGAGCAACTCGCCGACATCGCCATCCAGTCGGCCGCGACCGCCGCCCAGTTCGGGGTGGAGCCGCGGATCGCGATGCTGTCGTACTCCACGGGTACGTCCGGCTCCGGCGCCGACGTCGACAAGGTGCGGGAGGCGACGAAGCTCGTCCGCGAGCGGCGCCCCGACCTGATGATCGAGGGGCCGATCCAGTACGACGCCGCCGTGGAGCCGACCGTCGCCGCGACCAAGCTGCCGGGCTCCGAAGTAGCCGGTCAGGCGAGTGTGCTGATCTTCCCGGACCTCAACACCGGCAACAACACCTACAAGGCCGTGCAGCGTTCGGCCGGCGCGATCGCCGTCGGGCCGGTGCTCCAGGGCCTGCGCAAGCCGGTCAACGACCTGTCCCGGGGCGCCCTGGTCCAGGACATCGTCAACACCGTCGCCATCACGGCGATCCAGGCCCAGGCCCCGAGCGAGAAGGCTGTCCAGCAGTGACCTCCCACCCGTCGCCCCCCACCGGCCTGCCCGACGAGCTGCGCTCGGTCCCCCTTGCCTCCCGTGTCCTCGTCCTCAACTCCGGCTCCTCGTCGGTGAAGTACCAGCTGCTCGACATGCGGGACAGCAGCCGGCTCGCGAACGGGCTCGTCGAGCGCATCGGTGAACGGTCCTCCCGGCTCAAGCACACCCCGCTGGCCACCGGCGGCGAGAGCCGTGAGCGGACCGGGCCGATCCCCGACCACGACGCCGCGCTGAAGGCCGTGGCGGAGGAGCTCGCCAAGGACGGCCTCGGTATCGACTCCCCCGAGCTCGCCGCCATCGGGCACCGTGTCGTGCACGGCGGCAAGCACTTCACCGAGCCGACCGTGATCGACGACGCCGTCCTCGCCGAGATCGAGCGGCTGATCCCGGTCGCCCCGCTGCACAACCCGGCCAACCTCACCGGCATCCGCACCGCGACGGCCCTGCGGCCCGACCTCCCCCAGGTCGCCGTCTTCGACACGGCGTTCCACACGACGATGCCGGAGGCGGCGGCCCGCTACGCCATCGACGTCGAGACCGCCGACGCGCACCGGGTGCGGCGCTACGGCTTCCACGGGACCTCCCACGCGTACGTCTCCCGGGCGACGGCGAAGCTGCTCGGCAAGGCCCCCGAAGAGGTGAACGTCATCGTGCTGCACCTCGGCAACGGGGCGTCCGCCTCGGCCGTCGAGAAGGGCCGGTGCGTGGACACCTCGATGGGGCTCACACCCTTGGAGGGGCTCGTGATGGGTACGCGCTCCGGGGACACCGATCCGGCCGTCATCTTCCATTTGGCGCGAGTTGGTGAAATGTCCATCGATGAAATCGACACTCTTCTCAACAAGAAGAGCGGGCTCGTCGGGCTGTGCGGTGACAACGACATGCGGGAGATCCGGCGCCGGATCGACGAGGGTGACGAGCGGGCGCAGCTGGCCTTCGACATCTACATTCACCGGCTGAAGAAGTACATCGGCGCCTATTACGCCGTACTCGGGCACGTGGACGCGGTCGCGTTCACCGCCGGGGTCGGGGAGAACGCGGCGCCGGTGCGGGAGGCGGCCGTCGCGGGCCTGGATTCCCTGGGCCTGGCGGTGGACGACGAGCTGAACGCGGTACGCGGCGACGAGCCGCGGCTGATCTCGCCCGCCGGCGCGCGGGTGGCGGTCGCCGTGGTGCCGACGGACGAGGAACTGGAGATCGCGACACAGACCTACGCACTGGTGAAGCGGCATTGATTTGCGACTCCGCCGCGTGACAACTGAGCAGGAAAGCAACTGAGCACAAGCCCTCTCATTTGTATCTTCCGCCAGACGGAATATTCCGTAGCGAAACAAACCGATAGGATCGCCCCATGCGCCGTTCGAAAATCGTCTGTACTCTCGGCCCCGCGGTCGACTCCCATGAAATGCTCGTCTCGCTGATCGAGGCCGGCATGAACGTGGCCCGCTTCAACTTCAGCCACGGCTCGCACGCCGAGCACCAGGGCCGCTACGACCGGGTCCGGGCCGCCGCCAAGGAGACCGGCCGGGCCATCGGTGTCCTCGCTGACCTCCAGGGCCCGAAGATCCGCCTCGAGACCTTCGCCGAGGGTCCCGTCGAGCTGGTACGCGGTGACGAGTTCACCATCACCACCGAGGACGTCCCCGGCGACAAGACGATCTGCGGCACGACGTACAAGGGCCTGCCCGGCGACGTCTCGCGCGGCGACCAGATCCTCATCAACGACGGCAACGTCGAGCTGAAGGTCCTGGACGTCGAGGGCCCGCGGGTGAAGACCATCGTCATCGAGGGCGGTGTCATCTCCGATCACAAGGGCATCAACCTGCCCGGCACGGCCGTCAACGTGCCCGCGCTCAGCGAGAAGGACATCGAGGACCTGCGGTTCGCGCTGCGGATGGGCGCCGACCTGGTCGCGCTGTCCTTCGTCCGGGACGCCAAGGACGTCACCGACGTCCACAAGGTCATGGACGAGGAGGGCCGTCGGGTCCCCGTCATCGCCAAGGTGGAGAAGCCGCAGGCGGTGGAGAACATGGAGGACGTCGTCGCGGCGTTCGACGCCGTGATGGTGGCCCGTGGCGACCTGGCCGTCGAGTATCCGCTCGAGAAGGTCCCCATGGTGCAGAAGCGCCTCATCGAGCTGTGCCGGCGCAATGCCAAGCCGGTGATCGTGGCGACCCAGATGATGGAGTCGATGATCACCAACTCCCGTCCGACCCGCGCCGAGGCCTCCGACGTGGCCAACGCGATCCTGGACGGCGCGGACGCGGTCATGCTGTCCGCCGAGTCGAGCGTGGGCGCGTACCCGATCGAGACCGTGAAGACGATGTCGAAGATCGTCACCGCGGCCGAGCAGGAGCTGCTCAGCAAGGGCCTCCAGCCGCTCGTGCCGGGCAAGAAGCCGCGCACGCAGGGTGGTTCGATCGCCCGCGCCGCGTGCGAGATCTCCGACTTCCTCGGCGGCCGGGGCCTGGTGGCCTTCACCCAGTCCGGTGACACCGCCCGTCGGCTCTCCCGCTACCGCGCGGCCCAGCCGATCATCGCCTTCACCACGGACGAGGGCACCCGCAACCAGCTGGCGCTCAGCTGGGGCGTCGAGTCGCACATCGTGCCGTTCGTGAACAGCACCGACGAGATGGTCGACATGGTCGACCAGGAGATCGCCAAGATCAACCGCTTCAACCCGGGCGAGATCGTCATCATCACCGCCGGCTCGCCCCCCGGCGTGCCCGGCACCACCAACATGCTCCGCGTCCACCACCTCGGCGGCGGCTCGCGCGACTGACCCGGCAGCCCCGCGAAGGGGCCTGATCGGCTCCCCAGCGCCTTGAGGGCCTGGGAAAAGACCCAGAGGGCGCCCCCTGTCACAGGGGGCGCCCTCTGCGTTGTCGCGGCTCGTGGGCGCTCGGCGGCTCCGCCTCGCCCCTGTGCTGCTCAGCCGGTCGTGTACTGGTGCAGTCCGGGCACGGTGAGCGTGCCGCCGAACTGGCCGGCCTGCTGCACCTTCGCGTTGGTGAAGTAGATCAGCGGGATGTTGAGCGGCGGCGGGCTCTTCGGGCTGAACGTGATGGGGATCAGGCCGAACAGGTTGCCGGAGATGCTCTCCGTGTACATGATCGTGTCACCGTCATTGATGGTGGACGTGGTGCCCTTGCCCGCCTGCACGTGGTAGGTCTTGCCGCTCTGCTTGTCGTCCACCGTCTGGTGCAGGTCGCCGATGTCGGTGCCGCCGGAGATGACGTACTTCAGCACCTCCTTGACCGTGCCGTTGGCGGTCTTGACCTTGACGACGCCCTGGTAGTCGGCGCCCTTGAGGAGCAGCGAACTGGCGTTCAGGTACCAGGGGTCGTCGGGCAGCCTGATCTTGTTGTCGATGCCGCCCTCGTCCTCCGTGGCGACGGGGCAGTCGTCGGCGTTCGTGGTGGCGCTCTCCGAGGGGCTCGGCGAGGCCGTGGCGTCGTCGGCGGCCTCCTCGGTGTCCTTCGCCGTGTCCTCGGCCGTGCCGGCGGTGTCCTTGACGGTGTCCTTCACCGTGCCGGTGACGGCGTCGGTGGTGTCCTTGGACGTGCCGGACGTGCCGGACGAACCGGACGTGCCGGACGAGTCCTTGTCCGAGGAGCCCGAGGAACCGGAGCCCGAGGAGCCGGAGGTGTCCGAGGAGCCGGAGGTGTCCGAGGAGCCCGAGCCGGAGTCCGCCGACGAGTCGCCCGCCGTGGCCGAGGCCGAGGGCGAGGGGGTCGCGGTGGCCGTCGCGTCGGCGTCCTTGCCGTCGAAGAGGCCGGTGATGGCGTCGCCGATGGTCTCCAGGACGTTCTTGCTCGTCTCGGAGGCCGACGGGCTCGCCGTCGCGGTGTCGCCGGACGTCGTCGACTTCTCGGGCGCGGTGGCCTCGGAGGACGCGGCGGGAGCGGGCTCGGCCGTGTCGCCGGAACCTGAATCCGACGAACCGGAGTCACCCGCGTCGCCCGAGGTGTCCTTCGAGTCGTCCTCGGAGCCCGAGGACCCGTCCTTGGAGTCGTCCTTCGAGTCGTCCTTCGAGTCGTCGGCGGACTCGCTCGCGCTCGCCGAGGCGGACGGCGACGGAGAGGCCGACGCGGAGGCGTCGGCGCCCTCGAGGGCCGCCACACAGTCCTTGTACTCGTCGATGGTGAGGCTCTTGGACGTCGGCTGGTCCTCGGCGTTGGCGAGGGTCGGCGTGAAGCCCATGCCCATCAGGACGGCCGTGGGCATGGCCGCCAGGGCTATCGCCTTGCCGGCCGGCATGTGGAACCTGGTGAAGATCGGCTTCTTGGGTGCCGCGTGCCGCGGCCCGGTGGTTCTCACGCGGGCAGCGTCCACATCGCTCCCGGTGGAAACCTCGTCAGCCGGCACTGTGCCTCCCGTTCGCCCCGTTCGCCGGGCTCGTTCCTGACAGATCGTGCAGATCACGCGGATCGTGCGGCTCGCCCGCCACGTCGTCGTCCTTGGTGAAGGACGGCTTCGGGGCGGGGGCGGGGCCCGTGCTGTACGGGTTCTCGGTGAGGTCGCCCGCCGGGGCGGGATTCGCTGGGAACACGCCCTCGGGGGCGCCTCCGGCGCTCGCGCCGGCCTCCGGCGCCGAGGCCTGGGCGGGCGGTGCGCCCGGCGCCCAGGACACGGCCATCGCCCCGCCGATCAGCGCCAGGAAGAAGCCGACGAGGAAGCCGCCGAGATTGGACACCGGGATGGACACCAGCCCGAGCAGGATCGCCGCGACACCCGCGAAGACCTGTACGTGCTTCTGGAACCACAGACTGATGCCCAGGACGCCCAGCAGACCGCCGATGATCAGCGACCCGGCTCCCGCGGTGGTCGCCATCGCCAGTGTCAGGTGGCCCACCTGGAGGTGGGCGTAAGGGAAGTAGGCGATGGGGAAGCCCGCGAGAAGGACGAACAGGCCCGCCCAGAACGGCCTGGTGCCCCGCCAGGCGCGGAACTGCTGCCTCCGGCGGGTGAACTGGCCGGCGGCGACAGGGGTCTCGGCGCTCATGGAAAACAGCTCCCTGGTGCGGCGTTGCTGTGGTGGTGAGTCGTACTTCTGGTGAAGCCCCGGGCTTCAGACTGGACGGGCGGGGGCGCCATCGGCTCCCCCGCCCGTCAGAGAGTGCTTAGTAGCACTCCTTGACACCCGTCGACAGCGACATCTTCAGGCCGCTGAGCTTGAAGGTTCCGGCGGTGGTGGCCCACGCCGTCTGCTTCACGTCGGTCAGCGTGGCGGAGTCCGCCTGCTGGGCGAACCCGTACGGGTTGGCCGCGTCACCGCTCTTGAGGCCCGGACCCTTGGAGGCGTCCTTCGCGGCCACACCGATGTCGATGCCCCGGAACACGGCGTCCGCGCTCAGGTCCTCGACGTCGATGTAAAGGTTCTCGGCCTCGACCGGCGTACCGTTGCCGCCCGCCTTCAGCGTGAGGCTGACGGACCCGAGCAGCGGGATGTTCGGGGTGACCACGGACTGGCACATGTTCGTGATCGAGGCGCTCTTGAACGCCGAGACGGCGACGGCGTGAGCCGTCTTCTTGCCGTCGAGGGTGTAACCCGAGTCGATCGCGCCGTACTGCGAGAAGCCCGTACCTTCGAGCTTGTCGGCAGAAACCTTGAACGACTGACCGGACACGCTGAACGACGCTGCCAGCGCACCCTGCGCGAGGGCGACACCTATACAGGCCGTCGCTGCGACGCTGGGCACCATGACCACAGCGAAGCGCTTCCATCTGGTCCCGCCACGCACCTGGGACTCCATATTTCCTCCTTCTCGGACGTACATCTCCTGACCCTGACTAGCCCCCTCGTACGGCGGCTCAGCCGGGCAGGGATGGGAGAAGTGCTACGTCCTCGGGAAGGGGAGCGCCTGTTCCGGAGGCGCGAACCGCGCACCGATCACCGGCGATCACCCCCGAGCGACAACCACTGGTCGCGCCTGACACGCATCACGCACAACCTTGCTGGACAGGCTCCGGCACTGCGAAGACCCCCCTGCCCAAGAGCCGACTCCACTGCCGGCGGCTCTACTCGGTGGGGACCCAGGAAAACCCGTTGACCCAACCGGCTGTCGGGGTACGGGACTGGACCGAGCGTGGCCGATCGTGGTGCATTCTCGCCGCCCGCACAAGGGGGTTCGTTACTCGCTAGTAACGGCCGGATAACCGAACAACGACCCATAGGTCTCGACCGGCAACACAGGGTGTCATCGACGCCCGGGACAAAGCTGTTGATCACTGGACAGAATCCGACAGACCAACGCCCAACTCTTACTTGCAGTAACAGCGGCCGCGTTTACCAAGATTTGGTAAAGCGCGGCCGCTGGGGAACCACATCAGCAGAATTTTCACTCGGGCACCGTCGGCTCTGACGTTTAGTGACTGGTCAGAACCGGCCCGGGCACCTCAGAACAGAGCGCGTGCCAGCGCCCGCCTGGCCGCCGCCACCCGGGGGTCGTCCGGGCCCACCACCTCGAACAGTTCGAGCAGCCGCAGTCGTACGGTGTCCCGGTCGTCCCCGGCCGTGTTGCGCACGGTGTCGATGAGCCGTCCGAACGCGTCCTCGACATGACCGCCCACCAGATCCAGGTCGGCCGCGGCGATCTGGGCCTCGGCGTCCTTGGGTCTGTCGGCGGCGTCCCTGCGCACCTGCTGCGGATCCATACCGCCCACCCGCTGGAGCAACTCGGCCTGGGCGAGGCCGAGTTGTGCCTCGCTGTTGCCCGGGTCGTCGGCGAGCACGTTCTTGTAGGCCTGCACGGCGCCGCCGAAGTCACCGGCGTCCAGTGCCCGCACGGCCGCTTCCAGCAGCGCGTCGTACGGCCCGACGGCTTCGGCCGGTGCCTCCTCGACGTCCCCCGGCTCGGCGTCGGCGTCCACGGTCAGGCCGGTGAGCCCGAACCGCTGCTCCGCGACCTGCACCAACTGGTCGAGGGTCTGCCGGATCTGCGCCTCGTCGGCGGCCCCCTGGAAGAGCGGCAGCGCCTGCCCCGCGACGACCGCGAAGACGGCCGGGATGCCCTGCACCCCGAACTGCTGCATCAGCATCTGGTTGGCGTCGACATCGATCTTGGCGAGCAGGAAGCGGCCGTCGTACTCGACGGCGAGCCGCTCGAGGACGGGGCTCAGCTGCTTACAGGGCTGGCACCACTCGGCCCAGAAGTCGATGACGACGGGCACCTCGGCGGACCGCTGGAGAACCTCCCGCTCGAACCCCGCCTCATCGACGTCGATGACGAGATCGGCCGGGGAGACGGCCCCCACGCCGCCCTGCCGTGCCGTTTCGGCGCGCGTCTGCTCCGCCTTCGCCTTGGCCTCCTGGGCCGCCTTCACCGCGGCGAGGTCGACGACTCCGCTCATGGACATGTTCCGTGGCTGCATGCGTCTATCCTCCCCCGTCCGCGCGCCTGCGTGAAAAGCGTTCCGAATACGTCCCGAACATCCCGAACATGAGCACCGGGGTCCCCACCCCGCACCCTGCCGGGCCACCGGCCCGCGCACGTCCTGCGCGAGCTTTCGCTACGAGTCGTAGCGTAATGGCACCGGGTGCCTGCGCAACACCACCCCTCGGTGATCTCCCTCACGGAAGCCCATGACAAACTGCCGGTTATGGTCTGGGAATGCAGATCCGCACCCCCGCCTGCCGTCCCGGCCGTCCGCGCAGCGCCGCCGCGGACACCGCGATCCTGGCCGCGACCCGGGAGGCGCTGGTCGAACTGGGCTGGTCGAAACTGACGTTGGGGGACGTGGCGACGCGCGCCGGGGTCGCGAAGACGACGCTCTACCGCCGCTGGGCCGGCAAGAACGAACTGGTCGTCGACGCGGTCGCGGAACTCTTCGGCGAGCTCGAACTCCCCGACCGCGGCAGCCTGGCCGCCGACATCGAGGGTGTGGTCCTTCAGTTCGCGGCGATCCTGGCCCGGCCGGAGGCCAAGAGCGGCCTGATGGCGGCCGTCGCCGAGTCCACCCGCGACGACGCCCTGCGCGAGCGCATCCGGGCCTCCATCGTCGACCCGCAGAAGGATCTGGTCCTGGAGGGCCGGGCCCGCGCCCAGGCGCGCGGCGAACTCCCCCCGCAGACCGACCCGGCCGAGGCCGCCCGCACGGTCGATCTCATCTTCGACGTCGTGGCGGGCGCGGTGGTCCACCGCACCCTGGTCAGCGCGGAACCGGCGGACGAGGAGTGGGTGCGCAGCTTCACACGGGTCCTGCTCCTGGGCCTGACGGCATCCACCGGCCCGTCCGGCGCCACCCCTGACGCCGGAGCCTGACGCCGAGAGCCTCACCCTCACCCACGCCCGACTCCCGCCCTCCTCCGTCCCTCTACCCGCCCCGCCCCGCAGCGTCCCGCACCCGCCCGGTCCCCGCAGACACAACTGGGCCGGGTCTGCGCGACCGCCCGGGCAAGGGATACCGCCGGTGGCTGCGGCAGCGGCAGCGGCAGCGGCAGCGGTGTGACCGTGGTCAGAAGCCCGGGGGCTCCGTGTACACCCCCCACTCCTCGCGCAGCACGTCGCAGATCTCCCCCAGCGTCGCCTCGGCCCGCACCGCGTCCAGCATCGGCCCGATCATGTTGGATCCGTCCCGGGCGGCGCCCAGCATCGCGGCGAGCGCGCCCCGCACCGCCGTCTCGTCCCGGGCGGCCTTCCGCGCGCCCAGCGCCCGCACCTGCTCCCGCTCCACCTCGTGGCTGACCCGCAGGATCTCCAGGTCCCCGGTCACCGACCCGGTGTGCGTGTTGACGCCGACGACCCTCTTCTCGCCCTTCTCCAGGGCCTGCTGGTACCGGAACGCGGACTCCGCGATCTCCCCGGTGAACCAGCCGTCCTCGATCCCCCGCAGGATCCCGGAGGTGATCGGTCCGATCGGGTGCCGCCCGTCGGGGTGGGCCCGCAGTCCCCGCTCCCGGATCTGCTCGAAGATCTTCTCGGCGTCGGCCTCGATGCGGTCCGTCAGTTGCTCGACGTACCAGGAACCGCCCAGCGGATCGGCGACGTTGGCGACCCCCGTCTCCTCCATCAGCACCTGCTGGGTGCGCAGCGCGATCTCCGCCGCCTGCTCGCTCGGCAGCGCGAGGGTCTCGTCGAGGGCGTTCGTGTGCAGCGAGTTGGTGCCGCCGAGCACCGCCGCGAGGGCCTCCACGGCCGTACGCACGACGTTGTTGTACGGCTGCTGGGCGGTCAGCGACACCCCGGCGGTCTGGGTGTGGAACCGCAGCCACTGCGCCTTGTCGGAGCGGGCCCCGTAGACGTCCCGCATCCATCGCGCCCAGATCCTGCGCGCCGCGCGGAACTTGGCGATCTCCTCGAAGAAGTCGACGTGCGCGTCGAAGAAGAACGACAGCCCGGGCGCGAAGACGTCCACGTCGAGACCGCGGCCGATCCCCAGCTCCACGTACCCGAAGCCGTCCGCCAGTGTGTAGGCGAGCTCCTGAGCGGCCGTCGCGCCGGCCTCGCGGATGTGGTACCCGGAGACGGACAGCGGCTTGTAGGCGGGGATGCCGGCCGCGCAGTACTCCATCAGGTCGCCGATCAGGCGCAGGTGCGGCTCGGGCTGGAAGAGCCACTCCTTCTGGGCGATGTACTCCTTGAAGATGTCGGTCTGGAGCGTGCCGTTGAGGACGCCCGGGTCGACGCCCTGCCGTTCGGCGGCGACGAGGTACATGCAGAAGACGGGCACGGCCGGCCCGCTGATCGTCATGGAGGTCGTGACGTCACCCAGCGGGATGTCCTCGAACAGGACCTCCATGTCGGCGGCCGAGTCGATGGCGACCCCGCAGTGCCCGACCTCGCCCAGCGAGCGCGGGTCGTCGGAGTCGCGCCCCATCAACGTGGGCATGTCGAAGGCAACGGACAGACCCCCGCCACCGTTGGCCAGGATCATCTTGTAGCGCTCGTTGGTCTGCTCGGCGTTGCCGAACCCCGCGAACTGCCGGATGGTCCATGCGCGCCCCCGGTAGCCGGTCGGATACAGGCCGCGCGTGAAGGGGTACTCCCCGGGCCAGCCGATCCGCTCGAAACCGTCGTAGGCGTCACCGGGCCGGGGCCCGTACGCCGGCTCCACGGGGTCCCCGGAGAGCGTGGTGAAGTCGGCCTCGCGCGTGCGCGAAGCGTCGTACCGGGCCTGCCAGCGGCGGCGGCCCTCCTCGATGGCGTCAGCGTCCATGACTCGAATTTACTAGGACGTCCAACTAAATGTCGACGCGAAACTGGTAGGACTTCCAAGTAACTGTGCGTGATCGGCCCTCGTGACCGGCCGCCGTACGCGCGCGTGGCGTGCGTACGGCGGCGGGATCGGCGGCGCGCCTAGGCCTTGGCGGCCACGGGGGTCCCGTCGGCGAGCCTGCCCTCGAGCTCGTGGCTGATCTTCCGCTCCACGAAGAAGGCGGCCGTCGGGACGGTCCCGGCCAGCAGCACCCACAGCTGCTTGCCGACCGGCCACTTCGCCTTGGAGCCCAGGTCGAAGGCGAAGACCAGGTAGAGGACGTAGAGCCAGCCGTGCGCGATGGCGACGACGCGGGTGAAGTCCGCGGCTCCGTCGACGTCCAGGCCGTACTTGGCGATCATGCCCAGGCACAGCAGGACCAGCAGCACACCGGTGACATAGGCCAGGACGCGGTAGCGGGTCAGCACGCTCTTCTTCATGCCGTCGAGCGTAACGACCCGTTCCGGGAGATCTTGCCCCGGGTCAGTCCTCGTCGAAGTCGCGCGCGGCCACCCGCAGCGGCCGGAGCATCGCGAAGATCTCCCCGCACTCCTCTGCGTCGTACACCCCGAGGCCGAAGTCCATCGCCATCAGGTCACGGGTGGCCGCCTCGACGACCTCACGGCCCTTGTCGGTGATGACGGCGAGGGTGCCTCGGCCGTCGTTGGGGTTGGGGCGCCGGGCCACCAGGCCCGACCGCACCAGCCGGTCGACGGTGTTCGTCACCGAGGTGGGATGCACCTGGAGTCGCTCGCCGATCTTCGACATGGTCAGCTCGCCCTCCTTGGAGAAGGTGAGCAGCACCAGCGCCTCGAAGCGTGCGAACGTCAGGCCGTACGGCTTGACCACGGCGTCGACCTCGGCGAGCAGGATCTGGTGCGCGCGCATGATCGAGGTGATCGCGGCCATGGACGGCACGTTCCCCCAGCGCTGCTTCCAGAGCTCGTCGGCGCGGGCGATGGGGTCGAAGGGGAGACTGGGCGGTTTCGGCACGCCTCGAGACCTTACCGGCCGGTCACATCATGGTCAGCCCCGTCTCGCGTTTCGGTCCGCCGGACCTCCCGGGCCGCCAGGACGCAGCAGACCGTCCCCAGTGCGCCCGCCCCCGTGACCGCGCCGGCCACGCCCACGAGCTCCGCGGCCACCCCCGCCAGGGCCATGCCGACGCCCTGGAACGTCATCAGCCCGGCGGTGAGCAGTGTCATGGCCCGTCCGCGCAGCTCCTCGGGCACGTCCCGGACGATCCACTGGTCGAGGCCGAGGGTGTACGCCGACCCGGCGCCCGAGACCACCAGCAGCAGCAGCGAGACGGCGAGGCCGGGGTGGAAGGCGTAGCCAAGACAGGGCAGCAGAGTCACACAGACGAGCGGCAGGGCGACGCGCTCACGGGTGACCGGGCGCAGCCGGGCTCCCGCGTACAGCTCGCCGGCGATCGTGCCGGCCGGCAGCGCGCACATCAGCAGGCCCAGGCCGGTGGGGCCGACGCCGAGGCCGTCGGCGTAGGGCGCGGAGAGCGCCTCCGGGGCGACCGTGAAGGTCGGCGGCACCCAGAAGAGCAGCAGCAACGCCCGTACCCGCCGGTCGGCGAGGATCTGCCGGGCGCCCTTGAGCGAGTCCGTGACCAGCGCGCCGCCGGTCCGGGCCCGGGCGGGACGGCGGCGGGTGCCGAGGCGGAGCAGGGCGGCGGAGGCGAGGAAGGTGCCGACGGTGACGAGGAGGGCCTGGCGCGGGGAGGTGACGGTGAGCAGGAGTCCGCCGAGTCCGAAGCCGGCCAGCAGCGCGCTCTGCGCGGTGATGCGCAGCAGGGAGCGGCCGAGGACGAACAGGTCGCCGTCGCCGAGGATGTCCGCGAGGGTGGCCATCCGGGTGCCCGCGAAGACCGGCGAGACGACGGCGAGGCAGCAGCGCAGGGCGAGCAGCGCGGCGAGGGGCGCGCCCGGCGCCGTCATCGGCACCACGCACAGCGCGCACACCAGGTCGCAGCCCACCAGGACGCGCCGGGCCGGGAACCGGTCGGCGACCCCGGCCAGCAGGGTGCCGCCGACGACGTAGGGCAGGAAGCCGAGCGCCCAGGCCAGGGCGCTCATCAGGGGCGAGCCGGTCAGGTCGTAGACCAGGACGGACAGCGCGACCTCGGCGACGATCACACCGAGCATGGACAGCAGGTGCGCGGCGAAGACGGCCCGGAACTCGCGGACGGCGAAGACGCGGAGGTATCCGGCGGGTGGCGTCCTGGCCGTGGGTGCCGCAGTTTCCGCACGTTCCGTGGGTGTCGCGGGCGTCGCGGGTGCCGCGGGTGCAGCGGGTGCCGCGGGTGCAGCGGGTGCCGCGGGTGCAGCGGCTGCCGTTCGTGTAGCGGGTGCCGTGGGTGTCCCGGGCGTCGTGGCTTCTGACATGGCAGCAGCGTGCTCGGACGGGGGCGTGGGCCCTAGAGTTTCGGGCGCAGCCGAATGTTCGAGAGGCGAGGCCGTGCCGTCACATCTGCACTTCGGGGAGGACGACTTCCTGCGCTGCCGCTTCGCCGTGTCCCCGCTGTGGGAGACGCAGGAGGTCGCGCGCACCCTCAAGCGGCCCGACCGGCAGGGTTACCACGCGCCGTGGCTGCGCCGGATCCGTACGGCTGCCGAGGCCCTCGACCTGACCGGGCTGTGGCTGCTGATGCCGCGCCCGGGCCACTCCCCCGACTGGCTGTGCCCGCCGCCGGTCGGGCCCGCGGCCGGGTTCGAGGAGGAGATCGCCGCGGTCCGGGCCGCCGACCCGCAGGCAGCCCTCGCGGACACCGCCCGTTCGCTCGCGGACACCCCCGGCGCGCTGGACTCGCCGCAGGGGCGGGCCTGGCTGGCGGATCCGGAGCGGATGATCCGGGAGCTGACCGACGTACTGGAGGAGATCTGGCACACCCTCCTCGCGCCGGACTGGCCCCGGCTGCGCGCCCTGCTGGAGGCGGATGTCGCCTTCCACTCGCGACGGCTGGCCGAAGTGGGCCTCGGCGGGGTGCTGCCGGAGATCAACCGGCTCTGCGGCTGGCGGGCCGGGACCCTGACCATCGCCTCGAACGGCGAGCACGAGCGCCACCTGGGCGGCCAGGGCCTGGTGCTGATGCCGAGCGTGTTCTCCTGGCCGGACGTCGTGAGCGGCTTCGATCCTCCCTGGCAGCCGACGCTGGTGTACCCGGCGCGGGGGATCGGCGGCCTGTGGACCGACGCCACCGCACACTCCCCCGAGACGCTCGTCCGGCTGCTGGGCCGGGGCCGCGCCGCCGTGCTCACCGCGCTCGACGACCCGGCCACCACCTCCGCACTCGCCCACCGGCTCGGCCTCGCCCCGTCCTCGGTCTCCGCGCACCTGACGGTGCTCCGCGACTCCGGACTGCTGGTGTCCCGGCGCTACGGCCACCAGGTGCTCTACGAGCGGACGCCGCTGGGGGTGGCGCTGGCGTCGGGCGGTGCCGGGTAGGGGCCGTGCTCGGTAGGGCGGTGCTCCGTAAGGCGGTGCTCCGTAAGGATGTGCTCCGTAGGGGTGGTGCTCGGTGGGACTCGCGCTCCGTAGAGGCTGCGCAGGCCGAGGACGTCGCCCTTGCCGAGGCTGCGGGCGTCCGTGGAGCAGGCGAAGGAGTTCGCGTACATGGTGAGGTTCTCGTGTCCGGGGCCGGAGTGACCGAGGCCGAAGACGTGCCCGGCCTCGTGCGTGGCGACGCTGCGGATGTCGTACGCGTGCGTGCAGCCACCGGACGGGCGGTTCGTGAACGGGAAGTCATGGGTGTTGAAGCGGACGTCGGCCTCGAGCAGTTCTTCGGGGCCGCCCGGCACGGGCCGGCTCCACGAGCAGGTCGTCGCGACGGCGTCGCCGCCGATGTCGCCCGCGTCCCACACGCTCAGGCCGTCCCGGTGCGTGCAGCGGGCCTCCCGGTCGACGCCCGCCTCGTTGCCGGTGACCGTCAGGAACCTGCCCTTCGCCGTGACCGTGTCGTCGTAGCCGCAGTCGTTGCGGCTCGTGGTGATGGTCGCGACGGCGTCTTCGAAGACCTGCCGGGCTTCGTCGTGGGACAGGTGGCCCGGCAGGGGGCCGTCGCCGATGAACCACTCGTACGTGCCGTACTCCTTGCGGCCCTCGGTGGAGTAGGCGCTGTCGGCGCAGGGCGCGGGGGCGTCGGCGCGGGCCCGCGCGGCCGCTTCCGTACGGTCCGCCTCGTAGGCGTAGGAGACCGTGCCGTCGGCGGCGACCGCCAGCGTGAAGCCGCGCGCCGAGCCGTCCGCCGTGAGCGCGTCGACGCTGACCGTGGTGCCGGGTTCGGGCACCGCCACTCCGGCGCCGGCGTGAGTGACCACGCGGCCGACTGCGAGGCAGTCGAGCACGGACGAGCCGGCGGGCAGGTCGTCCACGGTCAGCTCGCCCCGGGAGAGCGCGCACGCGGGCGGCCGGGGCGTTTCCCCCACGCAGACCACCGACAGCGATGCCGTCACCAGGAACGCCGTGATGGCCCTGCCGGCCAACCCCGGTCCGCGCCGCCGTGCCACCGCACACTCCCCTTCGATGCCCCGCCAGGCGCGGAACTTGATCGGCCTCGGGAGACATTAGCCAGGCGGCACCGGCGGAAACCCCTTTTACCAGGACCCGTTCGAGGGACCACTCAAACGGGTGTTCCGCAGCCGTCGCGGGCCACGTCGGCATCGCCGGCTCCGGCCATTCCGCCCCCTACGCCGGCCGCTCCCCCAGATGCCGTTCCACGGTCTCCACCTTGGAGGTCAGACCGTCCGTCACGCCGGGGCGGATGTCCGCCTTCAGGACCAGGGAGACCCGGGGGACGCGTTCCTCGACGACGGCCACGGCACGCCTGACGACGTCCATGACCTCGTCCCACTCACCCTCGACGGAGGTGAACATGGCGTCGGTGCGGTTGGGGAGCCCGGACGCGCGGACGACCCGGACGGCGTCGGCGACGTACTCGCCGACGTCCTCACCCACACCCAGCGGAGTGATCGAGAAGGCGACGATCATGCGTTCACGACGCCGTCCTGGCGGGCGCGGGAGGCGATGACCGCGTCCTCGGCCTCACGGCGCAGCCTGCGCTCGGCGAAGAAACCGCCGGTCGGCAGGACCGCGAGGACGAAGTAGAGGGCCGCGGTCTTCAGCGACCACCTCGTGCGGTACCAGGCGAGGGCCCACAGGACCAGGTACAAGAGGAACAGCACGGCGTGGACCCGGCCCATCACGGGCACCGCGTTGAAGTCCGTGGTCCGCTTCAGCATCGAGCAGAGCAGCAGCAGGAGGAAGGAAACGGCCTCGGGGGCGGAGACCAGACGCAGTCGGCGGAGGGCGGAGGCTGTCTTCAGGTCCACGGGTCACCTTCGGGGGGAGATACGGCGACGAACAGTCGGTTTGTGAATGCACGCACAAGCGTTCGTCCATTGTGGCAAACGGTTCACCTAGGGGTGCGTTCAGGGTCGCTCTCCACCCCCGGGTGCTGTTCGGCGCACCCTTCCGGCGGATACCTTCCCAGCGTGGCGATGTTTCGACTTCAAGGCAGCAAGGTGCTCGCCGTCGACGTGACCGGGGACGCCGTGAAGGCGAAGAACGGCTCCATGGTGGCGTACGACGGGCAGATGGCCTTCAAGAAGCTCAGCGGCGGCGGTGAGGGCATCCGGGGGATGGTCACCCGGAGGCTCACCGGCGAGCAGATGACCATGATGGAGGTGAGGGGGCAGGGGACGTGCTGGCTGGCCGATCGCGCCTCCGAGATCAATCTCGTCCGGCTCCAGGGGGACAAGCTGTACGTCGAGTCGAGCAACCTGCTCGCGACCGACGGCGCGCTCAGGACCGGGACGAGTTTCACCGGACTGCGCGGCGCGACCCAGGGCAACGGTCTGTTCACGACGACCGTCGAGGGCACCGGCCAGGCGGCGATCACCTCCGACGGGCCGGCCGTGGTGCTGCGGGTCAGCCCGCAGTACCCGTTGACCGTCGACCCCGGCGCCTATGTCGCGCATCAGGGCAACGTCCGGCAGTCCTTCCACTCCGGTGTGACCTTCCGCACCTTCATGGGCGAGGGCGGCGGCGAGGCCTTCCAGATCCGGTTCGAGGGGGACGGCCTGGTGTACGTCCAGCCGAGCGAGCGCAACACGATCGCGGGGGACGTGTGAGATGACCTTCCGCGAGATCAACTCCAAGATCGTCGAGGCGACCGTCGTCCCCGGCCAACGGCTCTTCAGCCAGCGCGGCGCCATGCTGGCCTACCGCGGCGAGGTGTCCTTCACACCCAACGTCCAGGGCGGCCAGGGCGGGGTGATGTCCATGATCGGGCGGCGGCTCGCCAACGAGGACACCCCCCTGATGACCGTCGAGGGCAGCGGCACGGTCCTCTTCGGGCACGGCGGCCACCACGTCCAGGTCATCCGGCTCACCGGCGACACGCTGTACGTCGAGGCGGACCGCCTGCTCGCCTTCGAGGGCACGCTCCAGCAGGGCACGATGTTCATGGGCTCCCAGGGCGGGGTCATGGGCATGGTCCGCGGCCAGGTCAGCGGACAGGGCCTGTTCACCACCACCCTGAAGGGGCAGGGGGCCGTCGCCGTGATGGCCCACGGCGGGGTCTTCGAGGTGCCGATCACCCCGCAGCGCCCGGTGCACGTCGACCCCCAGGCCTATGTCGCCCACCACGGCGACGTCCGCAACAAGCTGTCGACGGCGCTGGGCTGGCGGGACATGGTCGGCCGCGGCTCCGGCGAGGCGTTCCAGCTGGAGCTCAGCGGCAGCGGTGCGGTGTTCGTCCAGGCGTCGGAGGAGAAGCTGTGAGCATGTACGGGGCTCCGGGCGGCGGCCCGACGGTGTACGACCCGATGACCCTGCCGGTCGACGACAACGTGAACAACTACACCTTCTGCGTGGAGCTCAAGGGGAGCCAGTGGTTCCTCCAGAAGGGGAAGATGATCGCCTACTACGGGTCGATCGACTTCAACGGCGTCGGACACGGCCGTCTGGACCGTCTCGTGCGCACTTCCTTCCATTCGCCACTGCACGCCAGCGACTGGGTCGTGGCGGAGGGCTCGGGCAAGATGCTCCTCGCCGACCGGGCCTTCGACGTGAATTCGTACGATCTGGACGACGGCAACCTGACCATTCGCTCGGGCAATCTGCTCGCTTTTCAGCCAAGTCTGTCGCTCAAGCAGTCGATCGTGCCGGGATTTCTGACGCTGATCGGAACCGGCAAGTTCGTCGCGGCATCCAACGGCCCGGTGGTGTTCATGGAACCCCCGATCCGGGTCGACCCGCAGGCACTCGTCGGCTGGGCCGACTGCCCGTCCCCGTGCCATCACTACGACCACGGGTACATGACCGGCGTAATGGGCGGTCTACGTGCACTGACGGGCCTCGGCGGGGCTTCCGGCGAGGAGCACCAGTTCGAGTTCGTGGGCGTCGGCACGGTACTGCTCCAGTCGACCGAGCTGCTCATGGCCGAGCAGGCCACGGGAGCGGTTCCGCACGAGCCGGGAGTGCCCGGCGGGGGTGCCGCAGCAGGTGGGCACGGGGGCCATGGAGCGCAAACCGGCGCACCGCGCCTTCCCGGACAGCTGGGTGACCTCCAGCGTCGCTTCGGGCTGTGAGCGGTAGTCTGCGGAGTGTGACATCGAACGCGTGCGCACCGTCACACCGCCCTCACTAGTTCGCCTTTCAACATTTTAGGTAGACTTCAATTATGGAGACCGAAACGGCCACGCGCTGGCTGACCGATGCGGAGCAGTGCGCCTGGCGCACCCACCTGGAGGTCAACAGGCTGTTGACGTACCAGCTCGAAAAGGATCTCCAACCGTTCGGCCTGACCATGAACGACTACGAGATCCTGGTGAATCTCTCCGAGTCGGAGGGCGTCCGGATGCGGATGAGCGACCTCGCGTCCGCCACCCTCCAGTCCAAGAGCCGTCTCTCGCACCAGATCACCCGTATGGAGAGCGCCAACCTGGTGCGCCGTGAGAACTGCGAGTCCGACCGCCGCGGCCTGTACGCGGTGCTGACCGAGCACGGCATGGAGACGATGCAGAAGGTCGCGCCCCACCATGTGGAGTCCGTCCGGCGGCACTTCATCGACCTCCTCTCCACCGAGGCCACGACGGATCTGTCGAAGGCCCTGAAGCCCGTCGCGGAACACCTCCGCGGGCAGCGGGGACGTCCGTGAGGGACCCGCGCTAGACGATCCGGCAGGCGGTGCTCGAACAGGGCGCCGCCTGCCGGCGTCTCAGGGTCCCTCGGACTCAGGGTTCCTCGGTCTCAGGGTCCCTCGGACTCAGGAGCCCCGGATCAGGCGAGGGGCACGAGATCGCTCGTGGTCCGCCGGGCAGTCCTGACGGCGACGGCCGCCGCCGTCATCAGGACCACCGCCCCGGTCACCACGAAGCACAGCCCCACCGGCAGCCACCCGGCCAGCGCCCCGGCGACCGCCGTACCGGCCGTACTGCCCGCGTTGACGGCCGTGTTGACCCATGCCCCGGCCCGCACCCGGGCCTCCGGCGCGGCGGCCTCGTCGGCGATGAGATAGGCCGTGGTGATCGCCGGCGACACGAAGAACCCGGCGGCCGCGACGGCGACGGTGAGCGTGCCGAGCCCCGGCGCGAGTCCCGCGCCGCACAGCGTCAGCCCGAGCCCCGCCGTGAGCAGCGGCAGTCGCGCCCCGGCCGGTGTCCGCCAGGCGACGGCCCCGTTGAGCAGCCCGCCGACGGCACTGCCGGCCGACAGCGCGGCCAGCACCCAGGCCGCGTCCGCCCCGCCGGCCCCGTGCCCGGCCCCGTGCCCGTGCCGCTCGGCGAAGGCCACGACCAGCAGATCGACCACGCCCAGCGCGAGCCCCACGCCCGCGATGGCGACCACGGGCCGCCCGAGTCCGCGCAGCCCGCCGCCACCGCGCCGGACGCCGGTCTTCCCCGGCCGGACCGCCCGCACGGCCGGCGACGACACGAACCCGGCCATGCCCCCGGCCATCAGGGCCGCCCCCACGACGATCCCGGCGGCCGGCGGTGCGAAGCCGACGAGAACGCCGACCAGCAACGGCCCTGTGACGAAGAGCAGTTCCTCGGCGACCCCGTCGAGGCTGTACGCGCGCTGCAGCAGGGCGCGGTCCGGGGTGAGCCCGCCCCACACCGCCCGCATGGTCGGCCCCAGCGGCGGCACACAGGCCCCCGCGGCGGCGGCGAGGCCGCCCAGCACGGCGGCCGGGGCGGCGCCCGGTCGGGCGAGGGCCGGCGTCAACAGGGCCGACGTCAACAGGGCCAGCGTCGCGAGGTAGGCCGCGGTCATCGGGACGAGCGCCCGGCGTGGCCCGTGCCGGTCGATGAGGGCCGCCCTGGCGGGCGACAGGAAGACGGTGGTGGCCCCGAACAGGGCCATCACGGTGCCCGCCACCGAGTAGGAACCCGAGGAACGGGTCACGGCGAGCATCACGGACAGCGGGACGATCCCGTACGACAACCGACCGGTCAGGGCGGCGGCGAAGGTACGGCGGGCATGCGGAACGCGCAGGACGACGGCATACGAAGGCCGCAGGGCAGGCGAAGCGGACATGAGGAGTTCCTCGACTCATGGCAGGGAAAGGGGACGCCTGATCGCCGCGAGCGGGGCGGCCGAACGCCGCTCACCGATCGCGGGCCGGGGCGGGCCCTATGCCAAGAGAAGGAACATGTACACGACCGTATCAGCGCGGTCCGGGGGCCGCCGACGGCTTTCCAGGACCGACTCCCCGACCCGCGCACCCCCGGGCCGCGCCAGTCCCTGCGCCAGTCCCGCGTCCCCGCGCCAATCCCGCGTCAGTCCCGCGTCCCCGCGCCAATCCCCGCGTCGGTCCCGCGCCAGTCCCTGCGCGAGTCCCTGCGCCGGTCCCGCGTCCCCGCGCCAATCCCTGCGCCGGTCCTGCGTCGGTCCCGCGCCAGTCCCGCGCCAGTCCCGCGCCGGCCCCTGCGCCAGTCCCGCGTCAGCCCTGTGTCAGGCCTGCCACCAGTTCGTCCGCCGCGCGGTAGGGGTCCAGTTCGCCGGCGACGATTCGTTCCGCGAGGGTGCTCAGGCGGCGGTCGCCGTGCAGGTCGCCGATGCGTTCACGCAGGGCCGTGACAGCGATCGTCTCGACCTCGCGGGCCGCGCGGGAGCGGCGCCGCTCGGTGAGGACGCCGTGCTCCTCCATCCACGCGCGGTGCTTCTCCAGGGCCTCGACGACCTCGTCGACGCCCTCGGCGCGGGCGGCGACCGTCTTCACGATCGGCGGGCGCCAGTCGCCGGGCCCGCGGGCCTCGCCGAGGCCGAGCATGTGGTTCAGCTCACGGGCGGTGGCGTCGGCGCCGTCCCGGTCGGCCTTGTTGACGACGTAGACGTCGCCGATCTCCAGGATCCCGGCCTTGGCGGCCTGGATGCCGTCGCCCATGCCGGGGGCCAGGAGGACGACGGAGGTGTCGGCCTGGGAGGCGATCTCGACCTCCGACTGACCCACACCGACCGTCTCGACCAGGATCACGTCGCAGCCCGCCGCGTCCAGCACGCGGATCGCCTGCGGGGCCGACCAGGCGAGGCCGCCCAGATGGCCGCGGGTGGCCATCGAACGGATGTAGACGCCGGGGTCGGAGGCGTGCTCCGACATCCGGACGCGGTCGCCGAGCAGGGCGCCGCCGGAGAACGGCGAGGACGGGTCGACGGCCAGCACCCCGACCCGCCTGCCCTGCCTGCGGTAGGCGGTGACCAGCGCGGACGTCGACGTGGACTTGCCGACGCCCGGTGAACCGGTCAGGCCCACCACGTACGCGTTGCCCGTGAGCGGGGCCAGTGCCTCCATGACCTCCCTGAGCTGCGGGGACGCCCCCTCCACCAGGGAGATCAGCCGGGCCACGGCCCGCGGCCGGCCTTCCCTGGCCTGGGCGACCAGCGAGGAGACGTCCTGCATCACAGCTCCGTTCAGATCCGTTCAGAGACAGTCGTACAAGGGACGTACGACGGGACTCAGGCCTTGGGCACCCGCACGATCAGCGCGTCACCCTGACCGCCTCCGCCGCACAGCGCGGCCGCGCCGATCCCGCCGCCGCGGCGCTTGAGCTCCAGCGCCAGGTGCAGGACGAGGCGGGCGCCGGACATGCCGATCGGGTGACCCAGGGCGATGGCACCGCCGTTGACGTTCACCTTTTCCGTGGACACGCCGAGGTCCTTCATTGACTGCACCGCGACGGCGGCGAAGGCCTCGTTGATCTCGACGAGGTCGAGGTCGGAGACCTCCAGGCCGTCCTTCTTCAGGGCGTGGGCGATGGCGTTGGAGGGCTGGGACTGCAGGGAGTTGTCCGGCCCGGCCACGTTGCCGTGGGCGCCGATCTCGGCGATCCACTCCAGGCCGAGTTCCTGCGCCTTGGCCTTGCTCATCACGACCACGGCCGCGGCGCCGTCGGAGATCTGCGAGGAGGTGCCCGCGGTGATCGTGCCGTCCCTGGTGAACGCGGGACGGAGCTTGCCCAGGGACTCCGCCGTGGTGTCGGCGCGGATGCCCTCGTCCTTGCTGAAGACGACCGGCTCGCCCTTGCGCTGCGGGATCTCGACCGGGGTGATCTCGGCCTCGAAGATGCCGTTCTTCTGCGCGGCGGCGGCCCTCTGATGGCTCAGCGCGGCGATCTCGTCCTGCTCGGGACGCGCGATCCCGAGCCGCGTGTTGTGCTTCTCCGTGGACTCGCCCATGGCGATGTTCTCGAAGGCGTCGGTGAGACCGTCGTACGCCATCGCGTCGAGCATCTCGATCGCGCCGTACTTGAAGCCCTCGCGGGACTTCGGCAGCAGGTGGGGGGCGTTGGTCATGGACTCCTGGCCGCCGGCCACCACGATGTCGAACTCGCCCGCGCGGATCAGCTGGTCGGCCAGCGCGATCGCGTCGAGGCCCGACAGACACACCTTGTTGATCGTGAGCGCCGGGACGTTCATCGGGATGCCGGCCTTGACCGCGGCCTGGCGGGCCGGGATCTGCCCCGCCCCCGCCTGGAGCACCTGGCCCATGATCACGTACTGCACCTGGTCGCCGCCGATCCCCGCACGGTCGAGGGCGGCCTTGATCGCGAAGCCGCCGAGGTCGGCTCCGGAGAAGGACTTGAGGGAGCCCAGCAGCCGTCCCATGGGCGTACGCGCGCCCGCGACGATCACCGAGGTCGTGCCGTTGGAGCCAGTCGATCCAGTCATGAGCTGCGATTCCCCTTACCGGCCTGCACGGGCCGAGGAGTGAACGAGGGTTTACTTCGAATGTACTGAGCGGTAGTCCGCCCCGTCACCGGCCCTTCAGTGTGATCGCGCGCACGTTGCGTAACCACCTCCGGCGCGCTGCACTAACAGCATGCTGACGCGAATCGACCACATCGGGATCGCCTGCCACGACCTCGACGCGACCGTCGAGTTCTACCGTTCCACCTACGGCTTCGAGGTGTTCCACTCCGAGGTCAACGAGGAGCAGGGCGTGCGGGAGGCCATGCTCAAGATCAACGATACGTCCGACGGCGGGGCCTCGTACCTGCAGCTCCTGGAGCCCACGCGACCGGATTCGACCGTCGCCAAGTGGCTCGACAAGAACGGCGAGGGCGTCCATCACATCGCTTTCGGTACGGCGGATGTCGACGCGGACGCCGCGGACATCAAGGACAAGGGCGTACGCGTTCTGTACGAAGAGCCGCGACGCGGCTCCATGGGGTCACGAATCACCTTCCTGCACCCGAAGGATTGCCACGGAGTACTGACAGAACTGGTCACATCGGCGCCCGTTGAGTCACCTGAGCACTGACCCTCGTACATATGGGCCGGTAGGGTTGGGGGCGGTCGCCGCTCACACCGGGGCGACCCGGTCCTGCCGTGCGGCGGCGGGACGTAGCCGGGGTCCGGGTTTCGGGGGACGAGCGTCGGGGCGCAGCCCATGCTCCGCCGTTGATCTGACACCATTCCCCGGGAGCCCCGTTCGGCGGAAGGACGGAGCTCGTTCGGGAAGCTTGCGACCAGGGACGGATGGGACCGCGCAGTGCGGGGCTACGAGAGCCAGGAGCGGGAACCGGCGGCTGACGTCGACCACCTGACTCGGTTCGAAGCCGAGATGAAGCGGCTGAAGACCGAGCGGGAAAAGGCGATTCAGCATGCCGAGGACCTCGGCTACCAGGTCGAGGTGCTGCGCGCCAAGTTGCACGAGGCGCGCCGCACCATCATGTCCCGGCCCGCCTTCGACGGCGGCGACATCGGGTACCAGGCCGAGCAGATGCTGCGTAACGCGCAGATGCAGGCCGACCAGTTGCGGCAGGACGCCGAACGGGAGCTGAGCCAGGCCCGGGCGCAGACGCAGCGGATCCTCCAGGAGCACGCCGAGCAGGCGGCCCGGCTCCAGGCGGAGCTGCACCAGGAGGCCGTGGCCCGGCGTCAGCAGCTCGACCAGGAGCTGGCGGAGCGCAGGCAGAACGTCGAGTCGCACGTCAACGAGAACGTGGCGTGGGCCGAGCAGTTGCGGGCCCGCACCGAGGCGCAGGCCCGCCGGCTGCTGGACGAGTCGCGCGCCGAGGCGGAGCAGGCCCTGACGTCCGCCCGGGCCGAGGCGGAACGGGTGGCCGCGGAGGCCCGCCAGCGGCTCCAGGCCGACGCCGAGGCGACCCGCGCGGAGGCCGAGCAACTGCTGCTGCGGGCCCGCACGGACGCCGAACGGCTGCTGAACGCCGCCTCCAGCCAGGCCCAGGAGGCCAGCGACCACGCCGAGCAGCTGCGCACCTCCACCGTCACGGAGGCCGACGCGGCCCGCCGTCAGGCCGGTGAGCTCAGCCGCGCCGCCGAGCAGCGCATGTCCGAGGCCGAGGAGGCGCTGCGCAAGGCGCAGGCCGAGGCCGACAAGGTGCTCGCGGAGGCCAAGGCCACCGCCGAGAAGGCGCTCGCCGGCGCGGAGGCGGCCAAGGAGCAGCGCACCCGTACGGCGAAGGAACAGGTCGCCCGGCTGGTCAGCGAGGCCACCAAGGAGGCCGAGACCACCAAGGCGGACGCCGAGCAGCTCGTCGCCGACGCCCGCGCCGAGGCGGAGAAGATCGTCGCGGAGGCCTCCGAGAAGGCCCGCACGCTCACCGCCGAGGAGAGCGCGACCCAGCTGTCGAAGGCGGCGAAGACCGCCGAGGACGTCCTGAACAAGGCGCAGGAGGACGCGCAGAACACCACCAAGGCCGCCGCCGAGGAGGCCGAGCGGATCCGTCGCGAGGCGGAGACCGAGGCGGACCGACTGCGCGCCGAGGCGCACGACATCGCCGAGCAGCTCAAGGGCTCGGCGAAGGACGACACCAAGGAGTACCGCGCCAAGACGGTCGAGCTCCAGGAGGAGGCCCGTCGGCTGCGCGGCGAGGCCGAGCAGTTGCGCGCCGACGCGGTCGCCGAGGGCGAGAAGATCCGCGCGGAGGCCCGCAAGGAGGCCGTCCAGCAGATCGAGGAGGCGGCCAGGACCGCCGAGGAACTGCTGTCCAAGGCGAAGGCCGACGCGGACGAGCTGCGCCAGAAGGCCACGTCGGACAGCGAGAAGGTGCGCACCGAGGCCATCGAGCGCGCCACCACGCTGCGCCGGCAGGCCGAGGAGACCCTGGAGCGCACCCGCGCGGAGGCCGAGCGCCAGCGTGACGAGGCGGTGGAGCTGGCCGAGACCATCACCTCGAACGCCGAGCAGGCCGCGCTCGAACTGCGCGAGGAGACGGAGCGCGGGGTCGAGGCCCGGCAGGCGGAGGCCGCCGAGGAGCTGACCCGGCTGCACACGGAGGCGGAGACCCGGCTCGCCTCCGCCGAGCAGGCGCTGACCGACGCCCGCGAGGAGGCCGCGCGGATCCGCCGCGAGGCCGGCGAGGAGACCGACCGGCTGCGCTCGGAGGCCGCGGAGCGGATCCGCGCGCTCCAGCAGCAGGCCGCCGCGGAGGCGGACCGGCTGCGCGACGAGGCCGCCGCCGACGCGTCCGCCTCGCGCGCCGAGGGCGAGGCCGTCGCCGTACGGCTGCGTTCCGAGGCCGCCGCCGAGGCGGAGCGGCTGAAGTCGGAGGCGCAGGACACCGCCGACCGGGTGCGCGCGGAGGCGCAGGCCGCCGCCGAGCGGCTGGCCACCGAGGCGTCCGAGACGCTGGCCGCCGCCCAGGAGGAGGCGCTGCGGCGCCGCCGCGAGGCCGAGGAACTCCTCGGCTCCGCCCGCCAGGAGGCCGACCAGGAGCGCGAGCAGGCACGTCGGCAGAGCGAGGAGCTGCTGGCCTCGGCGCGCAAGCGCGTGGAGGAGGCGCAGACCGAGGCCGTCCGGCTGGTCGAGGAGGCCGACCGGCGCGCGGGCGAGATGGTGTCGGCGGCCGAGCAGCACGCGCAGCAGGTCCGTGAGTCCGTGGCCGGGCTGCACGAGCAGGCGCAGGACGAGATCAACGGGCTGCGCTCCGCCGCCGAGCACGCGGCGGACCGTACCCGGCGCGAGGCCGAGCAGGAGGCGGACCGGGTCCGTTCCGACGCCTACGCGGTGCAGGAGCGGGCGGCCGAGGACGCCAACCGGGTCAGGCGCGAGGCGAGCGAGGCGTCGGAGGCCGCGCAGGCACTGGCCGAGCAGACCGTCGGCGAGGCGATCGCGGAGGCGGAGCGGCTGCGCTCGGAGGCGTCCGCGCACGCCCAGCGGGTCCGCACCGAGGTTTCGGACGCCATCGCGCAGGCCGACCAGGACGCGTCGCGCACCCGGGCGGACGCCCGGGACGACGCCAACCGCATCCGCTCGGACGCGGCGACGCAGGCGGACACCCTCATCACCGAGGCGCGCAACGAGGCGGAGCGGCTCCAGACGGAGACCATCGCGGAGGCCGAGCGCCTCCAGTCCGAGACGATCGCGGAGGCCGACCGGCTGCGGGCCGAGTCGGTCGCCAAGGCGGAGAAGCTGATCTCGGACGCCGCCGGGGACGCGGAGCGGCTGCGCGCCGAGGCCGCCGAGACGGTGGGCAGCGCGCAGCAGCACGCCGAGCGGATCCGTGCCGAGTCCGAGCGCGTCAGGACGTCGGCGGCGGCGGAGGCCGACCGTCTGATGAGCGTCGCCCGCGAGGAGGCCGACTCCACGCTGGACGAGGCCCGCAAGGAGGCGAACAAGCGGCGCTCCGAGGCGGCCGAGCAGGTCGACACCCTCATCACGGAGACCGCGGCCGAGGCGGACAAGCTGCTCACGGAGGCACAGCAGCAGGCGCAGAAGACCACCGCGGACGCGGAGGCGCAGGCCGACTCGATGGTCGGCGCGGCCCGCAACGAGGCCGACCGGCTGGTCTCCGAGGCGACGGTCGAGGGCAACTCCCGGGTGGAGAAGGCCCGTACGGACGCCGACGAGCTGCTGATCGGCGCCCGCCGGGACGCGACCGCGATAAGGGAGCGCGCGGAGGAGCTGCGCGACCGCATCACCAGCGAGATCGAGTCGCTGCACGAGCGGGCCCGCCGTGAGGCGGCCGAGACGATGAAGTCGACCGGCGACCGCTGCGACGCGCTCATCAAGGCGTCCGAGGAGCAGCTCGCCAAGGCGCAGGCGAAGGCGAAGGAGCTGGTGTCGGACGCCAACTCCGAGGCCGGCAAGGTCCGGATCGCCGCCGTCAAGAAGGCCGAGGGGCTGCTCAAGGAGGCCGAGCTGAAGAAGGCGACGCTCGTGCGGGAGGCCGAGGAGCTCAAGGCCGAGGCGATCCGCGAGGCGCGGCGCACGGTCGAGGAGGGCAAGCGCGAACTGGAGGTCCTGGTGCGCCGGCGTGAGGACATCAACGCCGAGATCTCCCGGGTGCAGGACGTGCTGGAGGCGCTGGAGTCCTTCGAGGTCCCGGCCGGCGGCAAGGACGGGGGCGTCAAGGCGGGGGCTGCCATCGGAGCGCCTCGATCGGGTGGGAAGTCCTCGGACGGCTAGCGGAATGTGTGAATTGCGTTAAAGTCTGGTGCCTTTGACCGGACCGTTGGCAAGTGGTCTGCGGCTCAGCCACCCGAAAGGGGTGTCATTCTCCAGATCAAACACGCATACGCTCGATGACACACCGTTCAGGCCCCTAGGATTCCACCTATCACCTCACCGGTCTCATTCGACAGGAACCCCATGAGCGACACTTCCCCCTACGGCTTCGAGCTTGTGCGGCGTGGGTACGACCGCGCTCAGGTGGACGAACGCATCTCGAAGCTCGTCTCCGACCGTGACAGCGCTCTGGCTCGTATCACTGCTCTGGAAAAGCGCATCGAGGAGCTCCACCTCGAGACGCAGAACGCCCAGGCCCAGGTAAGCGACGCGGAACCGTCGTATGCCGGCCTCGGCGCGCGTGTCGAGAAGATCCTCCGCCTCGCCGAGGAAGAGGCCAAGGACCTGCGCGAGGAGGCCCGTCGCGCGGCCGAGCAGCACCGCGAGCTCGCCGAGTCGGCGGCCCAGCAGGTGCGCAACGACGCAGAATCGTTCTCTGCGGAGCGCAAGTCCAAGGCGGAGGACGAGGGCGTCCGGATCGTCGAGAAGGCCAAGAGCGACGCGTCGCAGCTGCGCTCCGAGGCGCAGAAGGACGCGCAGTCGAAGCGTGAGGAGGCGGACGCCCTCTTCGAGGAGACCCGGGCCAAGGCCGCGCAGGCCGCCGCCGACTTCGAGACCAACCTCGCCAAGCGCCGCGAGCAGTCGGAGCGCGACCTGGCGTCGCGTCAGCAGAAGGCGGAGAAGCGTCTCGCGGAGATCGAGCACCGCGCGGAGCAGCTGCGTCTGGAGGCGGAGAAGCTGCGCACCGACGCCGAGCGTCGCGCTCGTCAGACCGTCGAGACGGCACAGCGCCAGGCCGAGGACATCGTGGCCGACGCGAACGCCAAGGCCGACCGCATCCGTTCCGAGTCCGAGCGCGAGCTGGCGGCTCTCACCAACCGCCGCGACTCGATCAACGCTCAGCTGACGAACGTCCGCGAGATGCTCGCCACGCTGACCGGTGCCGCGGTGGCCGCGACCGGCACGCCGTCCACGGACGACGAGCCGATCTCCCGTGGGGTCCCGGCGCAGCAGTCCCGGTAACGCCCGGGGGTACGGTGACCGAACATCGGTGAAGCCCTTTGTCACTCCGGTGGCAGAGGGCTTCGTCGCGCTCTAGCGTGGCCGCATGATCGAGCTGTCTGGCCTGACGAAGCGGTACGGCGAGAAGGTCGCGGTGAACAACCTCACCTTCACCGTCAGACCGGGCATCGTCACGGGCTTCCTCGGTCCCAACGGCGCCGGGAAGTCCACCACCATGCGGATGATGCTCGGCCTCGACCGGCCGACCGCGGGGGACGTCCGGATCGACGGGCAGCACTACGACCGGCTGAGGGATCCCCTCAAGTACATCGGCGCCCTGCTGGACGCCAAGGCGATGCACGGCGGGCGCAGCGCCTTCAACCATCTGCTGTGCCTGGCGCAGAGCAACGGCATCCCGAAGAGCCGGGTGCACGAGGTACTGGACACCGTGGGGCTCACCTCCGTGGCGAAGAAGAAGGCCAAGGGGTTCTCGCTGGGCATGGGACAGCGGCTGGGCATCGCGGGGGCGCTCCTCGGCGACCCGCGGATCCTGATGTTCGACGAGCCGGTCAACGGTCTCGACCCCGAGGGCATCCACTGGATCCGCAACCTGATGAAGTCCCTCGCCGCACAGGGCCGGACCGTGTTCGTCTCCTCCCACCTGATGAGCGAGATGGCGCTGACCGCCGATCACCTCGTCGTCATCGGGCAGGGCCGGCTGCTCGCGGACACCTCCATGGCCGACTTCATCGCGCAGAACTCGCGCTCGTTCGTCCGCATCCGCACTCCGCAGCGGGAGCGGCTGCTCGATGTGCTGCACGGTGCCGGGATGCTGGTCGTCGAGACCGGCAGCGGGGTGCTGGAGGTCGACGACGGCAAGTCCGAGCACATCGGGGAGCTGGCCGCGCGGCACCAGATCGTGCTGCACGAGCTGAGCCCCCAGCGGGCCTCCCTCGAGGAGGCGTTCATGCAGCTGACCGCGGAGTCGGTGGAGTACCACGCGCACACGGACGCGCCCCCGGACGCGCTCACGGACACACCCCCCGAACCGTCCCGGCAGCAGTGGGGCGACGACTGGACGAGGAGCCCGTGATGGCGGCGACCCAGGTCATCCGGTCCGAGTGGACCAAGATCCGGTCGGTGGCCTCCACCGTGTGGACGCTCTCCCTCGCCGTGGTCGTCACCATCGCCCTCGGCATGCTGATCTCGGCGCTGTCGCGGCACGAGTTCGACAACATGAGCCGTGCCGACCGGCTTTCCTTCGACCCGACCTTCATCAGCTTCGCCGGGATGAGTCTCGGCCAGCTCGCGATGATCGTGTTCGGGGTGCTGGTGGTGTCGAACGAGTACAGCACCGGCATGATCCGCACCTCGCTGGCCGCCGTGCCGCAGCGCGGCACCTTCCTGTTCAGCAAGATCGCGGTGGCCAGCGGGCTCGCGCTGGCCGTCGGGCTCGTCACCAGCTTCGTCACGTTCTTCCTGGGACAGGCCATGCTCGGCTCCCACCGGGCGTCGATCGGGGACAGCGGTGTGCTGCGGGCGGTCATCGGCGGCGGTCTGTACATGACGCTCATCGCGATGTTCTCGATGGGCGTGGCCACGATGCTGCGCTCGCCGATGCTGTCGCTCGGCATCCTGATGCCGTTCTTCTTCCTGATCTCCAACATCCTCGGGAACGTCTCCGCGACGAAGAAGATCGGCCGGTATCTGCCCGACCAGGCCGGCAGCAAGATCATGCAGGTGGTCACGCCGATCGACGACGACACACCGTACGGACCCTGGGGCGGGTTCGCCATCATGGCGCTGTGGGCGCTCGCCGCGCTGGCCGGCGGCTACCTCCTGCTGAAGAAACGCGACGCGTAACGCTTTGGGCTTTGCTTTCATTTGAGCGGAACCGTCAGCGCCCCGATAGTCTCCTAACCCTTACGGGGGCGTGTGCCCTGCTGTCCTGAACCTTTCGATGGGTGCGGAGCATGATCGAAGCAGTCGGCCTGACCAAGCGCTACGGCGACAAGACCGCTGTGTACAACCTTTCCTTCCAGGTGCGGCCCGGTGCGGTCACCGGCTTCCTCGGGCCGAACGGCTCGGGCAAGTCGACGACCATGCGGATGATCCTGGGCCTTGACAACCCGACCGCCGGAACGGTGACGATCGGCGGCTACCCCTACCGCAAGCTGCCGAACGCGGCCCGCCAGGTGGGCGCCCTGCTGGACGCCAAGGCCGTGCACGGCGGCCGGCACGCCCGCAACCATCTGCTGAGCCTGGCCCAGCTGTCCGGCATCCCGGCCCGGCGGGTCGACGAGGTGCTCGGCGTGGTCGGCCTCCAGGACGTGGCGCGCAGGCGCTCCAAGGGCTTCTCCCTGGGCATGGGCCAGCGGCTCGGCATCGCGGCCGCGCTGCTGGGCGACCCGCAGGTGCTGCTCTTCGACGAGCCGGTCAACGGCCTCGACCCCGAGGGCATCCTCTGGGTGCGCAACCTGATGAAGTCGCTGGCCGCCGAGGGCCGCACGGTGTTCGTGTCCTCCCACCTCATGAGCGAGATGGCGGTGACCGCCGATCACCTCATCGTCATCGGGCGCGGACAGCTGCTCTCCGACATGAGCGTGACGGACTTCATCTCGGCCAACTCGGCGGACTTCGCGCGCGTCCGCACCCCGCACACCGAACCTCAGCTGCGCGAGAAGCTGGCCTCCGCGCTCACCGAGGCGGGCGGCCATGTGCTGCCCGAGCAGGACAACGCGCTGCGGGTGACCGGGCTGCCGCTGCCGCGCATCAGCGACATCGCCCACGACGCCGACGTACGCCTGTGGGAGCTGTCGCCGCACCAGGCCTCGCTCGAGGAGGCGTACATGCGGATGACGCAGGGCGCCGTCGACTACCGGTCCACCATCGACCAGAGGGCCGGCCTCCAGCAGCAGTTGCCGCCCGGCGCGCAGCCGCCGATGCCGGTGCCGGGTCAGGGCCAGCAGGGCTGGTACGCCCCGCCGCCCCCGCAGCACCCCGGCTACGCGCCCCCGCAGCCGGCCCAGACGCCTCCGGCGGCCTCCTACGGGTCGTACGGCGCCCCGGCGGCACCCGGCACGGCGTCCGGCCCGAACGGGGCCAACCCGTACGCGCAGGCGCCCGCACAGGCCCCGGCCCAGCCGCCCGCCCCGGCCGCACCGGCGCCCCAGGCGCCGGCTCCGGCACCGGCACCGGCACCGGCCGCCGCCGCGTCACCGGACAAGGCGCCGCCCGCGCCCGCCGCTGCCGCCCCCGCCCCCGACGCCGCCCCGACCAAGTCCGAGGACGCCCGATGAGCACCCCGCAGCACCCGTCGCCGCAGGCCGCGCCCGCCTGGCAGGCGGCGCCCGGTCCCTCGTACGCCACGGCCGGTCCCGTCTACACCTCGCCGATCCCGATCGTGCGCACGCACCTCGGGCACGCCGTCACCTCGGAGTGGACGAAGATCCGGTCGGTGCGCTCCACGATGTGGACGCTGGGCGTGTTCGTCCTGCTCGTCGTCGGCATCGGGCTGCTGGCCGGAGCGGTCGTCGCCTCGAACGCGTCCCCGGAGGATCTCGAGGGCGAGACCGCTCTGTCGTTCGGCTTCTTCGGGCTGCTCCTGGGCAGCATGTGCGTCATCACGCTCGGCGTGCTGACCACGGCCTCGGAGTACGGCACCGGCATGATCCGGACGACCATGGTGGCCTGTCCGTCCCGCGGCCGGGTGCTCGCCGCGAAGGCGGTCGTGTTCTTCGCCGTCGCGTTCGTCGTCACGCTCGTGTCCTCGGGCTTCGTCGCCATGGCGCACGTGGGCATGCTGGGCGACGCCCGGCAGCCGAACGGTGAGGAGTGGCTCAAGGCCACCTTCGGGGTGTCCCTCTACGTCGCGCTGCTCGGACTGATCTCGCTCGGCGTCGGCTCGATCATCCGGCACTCCGCCGGTGCGATCACCATCATGATCGGGGTCCTGCTGGCCCCGCTGGTGATCGCGATCTTCATGTTCTCGTCCTCGCTGGAGAGCCTGCGCCAGGCCCTCTTCGAGTACTCGATCCCGAACCAGCTGAGCGTCTTCTACTCCACCTCGCTCAGCGACAGCGGCCCGAGCGGCTGGGACCCGCTGTGGATCGCGCTCGGCGTGACCGCCGCCGTGCTCGGCGCCGCCTTCGCGCTGCTGGAGAAGCGCGACGTGTGACCCGCTAGAACTTCGGCGCGTTACGGGACCGGCGCCCCCCCCGGGTGCGGCGGTCCCGTGCGGTCCAGCACGCCATGTGCCCGTGCCGGCGGGCGTCGACGCCCG
>NZ_JBHWUU010000070.1:0-55603 GCF_042737375.1 Streptomyces sp. NPDC060000 | reverse complement strand
GTCCTGGGACACCGGCCGCCCTTCGGCCGTTCATGGGTCGAGCCCGTGGGGCGGCTACTGCTGCGCCGCCACCAGTTCCTTGCACCGCCGCACGTCCACCGCCATCTGTTCCAGCAGCCCGTCCAGCGAGTCGAACTTCGCCTGGCCGCGCACGAAGGCGAGGAAGTCGACGGCGACGTGCAGGCCGTAGAGGTCGAGGCCGACACGGTCGATGGCGTACGCCTCCACCGTGCGCTCGGTGCCGTCGAACTGCGGGTTGGTGCCGACGGAGATCGCGGCCGGCATCGCCTCGCCGTTCGCGTGCAGCCAGCCCGCGTAGACGCCGTCCGCCGGGATCGCGGTGTGGGGCAGCGTTTCGACGTTGGCCGTCGGGAAGCCGAGTTCGCGCCCCCGCTGCGCCCCGCGCACCACGATCCCCTCCACCCGGTGCGGGCGGCCGAGGATCTCACCGGCGCCCGCGAGATCGCCCTCGGCGACCAGCCGCCGGGTCAGCGTCGAGGAGAACGGCTGACCGCCGCCCGCCTCACCGCACAGCACCAGGTCGACGACCTCGACGTCGAAGTCGTAGACCTTGCCCTGCTCGGTGAGGAACTCGACGTCGCCCGCGGCCTTGTGGCCGAAGCGGAAGTTCGGACCTTCCACGACCGCCTTGGCGTGCAGCTTGTCGACCAGGACCTTGACCACGAAGTCAGCGGGGGACAGCTTCGAGAACTCCGTGGTGAACGGAAGGATCAACGACGCGTCCACGCCCAGTTCCGCCATCAGTTCGGCGCGGCGGTGGTGCGGGGCGAGCAGCGGCGGGTGGCTGCCGGGGCGGACGACCTCGCTGGGATGCGGGTCGAAGGTGACGACGACGGCGGGAATCCCCAGTTCACGGGCGCGGTCCACGGCGTGCCGGATGATCAGCTGGTGCCCGCGGTGGACCCCGTCGTAGGACCCGATGGTGACGACGCTGCGTCCCCAGTCCTCGGGGATGTCCTCCAAGCCACGCCAGCGCTGCACTGTGACCGCTCCTCGAACCCGTGTCCGTAACTGACATTGCCTCTTACGCAGGACTAAGGGTGCCATGCCGGGTGCTTACGGCCCGCATCGGCATGGGGGCTGTGACCCTGCCCACGTGACCCTGCCCACGTGCCGGGCCACGACGGCGACGCGTGCGAACGACGCGTCACGCGGGCACCCGCGTCCCCGCCACGTTCTCGATCATCCGGCGGGCGCTGGGGCCGACCACCGCCGCCCACTCCCCCGGCGCCTGCGTGAGCCAGTCCACCACCTGCGCCGCGAAGCCCGGGACGTGCCGGGCCAGCTCCACCAGGCCCCGGTCGAAGCGGGTCGCGCCCTCGGGGGTGCGCACCAGGAGCAGGCCGGTGCGGTGGACGAGAGCGCGCAGTTCCTCGCCGCTGCGCCCGGCGGCCGCGTGCAGCACGGCGTCCAGGACCGCCGGGGCACTCTCGCGGGTGAGGAGGTGTTCCAGGAGCTCGTCACGGAGGGGGCGGGACTCCGGAAGGCCGGGCGCGGCCACCACACCGGCCAGGGCGGCCCGCACCTGCTCGGGCCCGTCGGCGTCCAGCATCCCCGTGACCAGCGGCAGGAGGACGGCCCTGGCCGCGGGGCCCTGGTCGAGACGCCGGTCGACGTGCTCGGCCACGTGCCCGGCGGCCTCCGGTCGCCGCTCCACCGTCTCCCGGACGAGGGCGGCGACCCGGTGGGCCAGGGCGGGTGTGGTGACGTCGGCGAGCGCGCGCAGGATGCTGCCGGTGTCCGCACGGCCGGGACCGCGCAGACGGGACCGGAAGGCGTCCAGGACCTGCTCGGGGTGGGTGCTGAGGGCGGCGAGCAGGGTGCTCGGCGGCAGCTGCGGATCGCCCGCCGTGAACCGCTCCAGTGCCTGCGGGAGATGCCGGGAGCGGGTCTCCGGGTCCCGGACGAGGAGCGCGAGGGCACCCCCGTGCAGGGTGCGGTCGGTGGGGCGGGCGAGCAGCGCCAGGGCCGCGTGGCGCAGCAGTCGGCGGTCGGCCTCCGTCCCGATGTGCGGGGCGGTGCGCAGTCCGTACGTCACCGCCGCGACCCGCCGGGCCGACCGCTCGTCGTGCGACCACCGGTCGACGGCCCGGCACAGCGCGGACGGCTCCTCCTCCGCCAGTACGGCGAGCAGCTCGTCGGCGCGGGGGTGCGCGCAGTCGACGAGGACCTCCGTCAGGTCGTCCAGCGCCTGGTGCCGGTGGGTGTGCAGCAGCGCCTGCGCGGCCGTCGCCACGGTGGCGTGCGGGGTCGCGGGCAGCGGCCGCTCGTCGTCGAACCAGCGGGCGAGGTACGGCTGTACGGCGTTGGCGTCGGCGGCGAGCAGCCGGGCGACGGCGTCCAGGTAGCGGGGGGCGTCCGCGTGGTGCGGGGCCCCGTCGGCGGGGACCAGCCGGCGCAGGAGGTCGAGACGGGCGTCGGGCGGCAGCGCGAGTTCCGCCCAGAACGCCGGGCCGAAGTCCACGAACCGGCCGTGCGGCTGGGCACCCGCGCCGATCAGGTCCGCCAGCAGACGCAGGACACCCGTGTACGGCGTCGCGTCCGGGACGCGCTGCAAGGTCTCGGTGAGCAGCCTGGCGGCCCACCACGAGTCCGGGTCGGCGTCCAGGGCATGAATCAACTCACGCAACCTCAGGGCGAGTTGATGTGGCCCCTGCTGGCGGGCGAGGAGCAGCAGGGCCTGCACGACGGGGCCGACCCGGTGGTGCGGGACGGGCAGCGGGGGCCTCCCGTCGGGCGTGCGACGGCGGTGGACCAGGGCGCGCAGCGCCTCGTCCAGGTCGAGGTGGAGGCCCTGGATCCAGTCGGCGAGTTCCTCGTGGGCGAAGCGGTAGCCATGGCCCGCCGGCACGAGGAGGCCCTCGGTGAGCACGGCGGACGCCCAGCCGACGCCGCCGCCGAGCCGGGCCGGTGCCCGCCCCCAGGGGAACACCGCCTCGAACGACGCCCGGTCCAGTTCGCCCTGTCCCGGCCCGAGGCTGCGACGGGCGGCTTCGTGCACCTGGCCGGAGACCTTCGCCGCGAGGCGTCGTACGGCGGTGCCGCGCAGCCCGTTCTCGGCGGCCAGGCGGACCGCGACGCGCAGGCACATCAGGTCGAGGTACGCGGAGAGGACGTCGTCCCGGTCGACGGGGGCCGGGGCCTGCGGGGCCGGGAGGGCGGCACGGACCTCGGAGAGCAGACGGAGGGTGAGGGGGTGCCGGTCGTCGGGGGCGGCCAGGGCGGCCTCGGGCACGGAGTACCGGGCGCGGGCCTCGCGCGCCTCGTCGGCCGTGAGGTCGCCGAGGCGGACGCAGGGCGGCAGCGCGTCCCCGGCCGCCGCGGTCCCGTACAGCAGCTCGGGCGGGAAGTCGGCGCCGACCCGTTCCCAGTACTCCCCCCGGCACGCCACCACCAGCCGCGTCCCCGTCTCCCGCAGCCAGTCGGCCGTGCCCTCGGTCCACTCGGCGAGCCGGTGGGCCAGGGCCGACGGCATCTCCTCGGGCCCGTCGAGGAGCAGCAGCAGGGGGCGCCCGACGGCCCGGGCCAGTCGTGCGAGCCGCTCCGGCGTGACGTCACCGAGGCCACAGGCCAGGGCAGACCCGGCCGAGCCGGAGCCATGCCCCCACCCCGAACCCGACACCGAGCCGGACACCGAGCCCGAGTCCGAGCGCACGGTCGAACCCGAGGCCGATGCCCGTCCCGGTACCGAGGCCCATCCCGAGCCCGGTGCCGACCCCCACCCCGATGCTGACTCCGAACCCGATGCCGAGTCCGAACCCGAGCGCAAAGTCGAACCCGAGGCGGATACCCCTCCCGGTACCGAGGCCCGTCCCGAGCCCGGTCCCGGCCTCGACGCCGACCCCGACCCCGACCCCGAGGCCGTCACGATGCGGGCCGCACGGTCCAGGGCACGGCAGGCCGCGTCGGCGAGTGAGTCGTCCCCGTCCCTCAGGTCGGCGCCGCGCAGCCACAGGGTGGGGGCCGGCTGAGCCCCCCGGGCGCGGCGTGCGGCGAGGGCGGCCAGGGCCGTCGTACGGCCGCTGCCCGGTGCGCCGACGAGGGCGAGGACGGCCGCCGGGCTCGCCGCGAAAACCGCGAACTCCCTTGCGAGAAAGCCGCGTTCGACCGGTTCCACCCCGGCGGCGAAGGAATCGGTTCCGGTGCGGCCGAGGTGGCCGGGCAGCGCTCCGGGCGGGCCGTCCGAAGCAACCGAGGTGGCCGTCAGCTCGAGGAGACCCGCCAGGTTGAGGTCGACGCCGTACGCGGGCACGGTGGCCGCGTTGCGGGCGAGCAGTTCGGCAAGCGGCCCGTCGGCGGGAGCTCCCGCATCCCACGCGGTCCCTGCCCCCGCCACACCGCCATGGCTACGGCCACGGCCACCACCGGCACCGCCACCAGCACCAGCACCAGCACCAGCACCAGCACCAGCACCAGCACCAGCACCAGCCAGCGCCTCCCCCACTCCCGCGGACGGCGTCGTCGCCAGGTCGCCGCCGCCGCTCGGTGGTGAGTCAACACCGTCGGCGTCGGTGGCCGGAACGCCGGGACGCAGGGGCACCGCGAAGCCGACCTCGCGGTGGCCGGACTGGAGCGCCGTGCCGAGGACGGCGACGACCGCTCCGGTCTCGGCGTCGAGGACCGGTCCCCCGGCCGCGCCCCCGCCCAGCCGCAGCGCGTCCCGGCCCGCCGTGCCGATCGCCAGCTCCAGGGCGCCGTCGAGGAGGTGGAAGCGGTCCGTGGCCGTGTACGTCACGGATGTCTCGGCCAGCACCCGCGCCTCGCGCCAGCAGCCGGCGGCCAGCCGTACGTACCTGCCGGTCTCGACACCGTCCCGCACGGTGACCGGCAGCGGGCCCACGCCGAGGCCCTCGGTGCGTACGAGCGCCAGGTCGAGGTCCGGGAGGGGGGTGACCGCGTCGGCGGTCACCACGCAGCTGCGGTCGCCGTCGGCGCACAGGACGAGCCCTGGCAGGCCGTCGACCGCCTCATGGCTGGTGATCACCGTGCCGTGGTGGTCGGCGACGAAGCCGGTGCCGCGCGGCCGGCCGGCGAGGTCGCGGATGCGGACGAGAGAGCCATCGGCGGCAGGGGCGACAGACGCGTCCGGAAAGTCCGAGAAGCCGGAGGAGGAGCCCAGGGGGCAGTCCGAGGAGTCCAAGGAACCCAGGGAGCCGGAGGAGGAACCCAAGGAGCCGAGGGGAGAGCCCGGAGAGCCCGAGGAGCCCGGAGAGCCCGAGGAATCGGGAGAATCCGCCGGCTGGTACCGGCTCGCGCCCCGCTGGGAGTCGTGCCGCGGTGTCCGCGGGCCGCCTCGTCCCGCCATCGTCGTACCTCCCGCCCCGCCCGCGTGTTCTGTGTCCGACGGTAGGGGCGGAATGATCAGCAGGACAGATCGCGGAACGAACGCGCCCCCCTGCGCTCCCTCGGTTCACTCCGAGCGCCTGCCCGGACGGGTGAATGAAGGGGGGCCGTCGGACACACCCTAGGAGTGGGGGAACCGAGGGGGGACCGTGGAGCGGCGGCGCAGCACAACCCCGTGTTCGCCGCTCCACGGGCACCTCGGAACCGCCGGTCCCGGAACGCGTCTCGGTACACGGGGGACGCGCCTCGGGCACCGGAAGACGTGCCTCGGGCCGTTAGCCGCCGAAGACGGCCAGGCTCTTGGCCTTGCCCTTCTGCTCCTCCACCAGGGCCAGGAAGCGGCCCTCGGGGTCGAAGACGGCTACGGCGCCCGCGCCGGCGTACTCGTCGGGCATCTCCAGGCGTACGCCGTTGGTGAGCAGCTGGGCGCGCTTGGCGTCCACGTTCCAGCGGGGGAACGCGGCGGTGGCCGCCTCGGCTACCGGCATCACGGTCAGCTCCTGCTGGAGCTGGTCGAGCGTCTTCGCCGAGTCCAGCTTGTAGGGGCCGACGCGGGTGCGGCGCAGGGCGGTGAGGTGGCCGCCGACGCCGAGACCGGCGCCCAGGTCGCGGGCGAGGGCCCGGATGTAGGTGCCGGAGGAGCAGACGACGGACACGACCAGGTCGAGGACCGGGGTGCCGTCCTCGGCGACGGCGTCCCGGACGTCGTACACCGAGAAGGAGGAGACGGTGACCGGGCGGGCCGGGATCTCGAAGTCCTCGCCGTCGCGGGCCCGCTTGTAGGAGCGGACGCCGTTGATCTTGATGGCGCTGACCTTGGACGGCACCTGCATGATGTCGCCGCTGAGCTCGGCGATGCCCGCGTCGATCGCTTCCCGGGTGACCTTCGAGGCGTCCGTGGACCCCGTGATCTCGCCCTCCGCGTCGTCCGTCAGGGTCGTCCGGCCGAGCCGGATCGTGCCCAGGTACTCCTTCTCGGTGAGCGCCAGGTGCCCGAGGAGTTTCGTCGCCCTCTCGATGCCGAGGACGAGGACGCCCGTCGCCATCGGGTCGAGTGTGCCGGCGTGGCCGACGCGGCGGGTCTTGGCGATCCCCCGCATCTTGGCCACGACGTCGTGCGAAGTGAAGCCCGACGGCTTGTCGACGATGACAAGGCCGTCGGGCGGGGTGTGCTTGCGGTTCATTCGGTGGAGTCGTCCGTCTCGTCCTCGTCACCGGGCTTCTTGTACGGGTCGGCCTCGCCGGCGTACCCGGCACCCGCGGACACCTCGCGGACCTTCTCGTCGGCGGCACGCGCCTTGTCGAGGAGGTCGTCGATGGTGCGGGCGTTGTCCGGCAGTGCGTCGGCGACGAAGGCCAGCGTCGGCGTGAACTTCACGCCCGCGGCGCGGCCCACCTCGGAGCGCAGGACGCCCTTGGCGCTCTCCAGGCCGGCGGCCGCGGCCGCCCGCTCCTCGTCGTCCCCGTACACGGTGTAGAAGACCGTGGCCTCCCTGAGGTCACCCGTGACCCGGGTGTCCGTGATGGTGACATGGGAGCCGAGCCGCGGGTCCTTGATCCCGCGCTGCAGCTTCTGGGCCACCACCTGCTGGATGAGGTCCGCCAGCCTCTTGGCGCGCGCGTTGTCGGCCACTGGTCCGTCTCCCGTTCTTTCTTCTTCTCTTGCGTTTGCGTGGTCGGTCGGTCAGTCGTCTTCGCCGTGGAAGCGGCGTCTGACCGACAGCAGCTCCACTTCGGGGCGCCCGGCGACCAGCCGTTCGCACCGGTCCAGTACATCGGTCAGGTGCTCCGCGTCACCGGAGACCACGGCGAGGCCGATCACGGCCCTGCGGTGGAGGTCCTGGTTGTCCACCTCGGCCGCGCTCACCGCGTACTTGCGCTGGAGCTCGGCGACGATCGGACGGACGACGGAGCGCTTCTCCTTCAGCGAATGTACGTCGCCGAGGAGGAGGTCGAAGGACAGAGTCCCCACGTACATGTGTAACCGGTTCACCCGCCGGTACGGGATCGATGGCCCTGCCGCCATGGGACAGGGACATCAGGAACGGTACAGCGTTCCCGGCGGTGACTCGACGGGGTTTTACCCGCCCGTGCGTCCGCCGGACGCCGGACCGGCCGGCGGGGAACGATCCCCCGCCGGCCGGTACGGACCATGGGTGCTTACACCCGCGGCTTCTCCCGCATCTCGTACGTCGCGATGACGTCGTCGATCTTGATGTCGTTGAAGTTGCCGAGGTTGATACCGCCCTCGAAGCCTTCGCGGATCTCGGTGACGTCGTCCTTGAAGCGACGCAGCCCGGAGATGTTGAGGCTTTCCGCGATGACCTTGCCGTCGCGGACGAGGCGCGCCTTGGTGTTGCGCTTGACCTCGCCCGAGCGGACCAGGACACCGGCGATGTTGCCCAGCTTGGACGACTTGAAGACCTCGCGGATCTCCGCCGTGCCGAGCTCGACCTCCTCGTACTCCGGCTTCAGCATGCCCTTCAGGGCCGCCTCGATCTCCTCGATGGCCTGGTAGATCACCGAGTAGTACCGGACGTCCACGCCCTCGCGCTCCGCCATCTGCGCGGCACGACCGGCCGCACGGACGTTGAAGCCGATGACGATGGCGTCGGAGCCGGTCGCCAGGTCGATGTCCGACTCGGTGACCGCACCCACACCGCGGTGCAGGACGCGGATGTCGACCTCTTCGCCGACGTCGAGCTGGAGCAGCGAGGACTCGAGAGCCTCCACCGAACCGGACGCGTCGCCCTTGATGATGAGGTTGAGTTCCTGCACCAGACCGGCCTTGAGCGCCTCGTCCAGGTTCTCCAGGGAGAACCGGACTCCACGCCGGGCGAAGTTGGCGTTGCGCTCACGCGCCGCGCGCTTCTCGGCGATCTGACGTGCCGTGCGGTCCTCGTCGACAACCAGGAAGTTGTCGCCGGCGCCCGGGACGTTGGTGAGACCGAGGACGAGGACCGGGGTCGAGGGACCCGCCTCTTCCACGTTGTCGCCCTTGTCGTCGAGCATCGCGCGGACACGGCCGTACGCGTCGCCGACGACCATGGTGTCGCCGACCCGCAGGGTGCCTCGCTGGACCAGGACGGTCGCGACGGCGCCGCGGCCCTTGTCGAGGTGGGACTCGATCGCAATACCCTGCGCGTCCTGCTCCGGGTTGGCCCGCAGGTCGAGCGAGGCGTCCGCGGTCAGGACCACGGCCTCCAGCAGGCTCTCGATGTTGAGGCCCTGCTTGGCGGAGATGTCGACGAACATCGTGTCGCCGCCGTACTCCTCGGCCACCAGACCGAACTCGGTGAGCTGACCGCGCACCTTGGTCGGGTCGGCGCCCTCGACGTCGATCTTGTTGACCGCGACCACGATCGGCACGTCGGCCGCCTTGGCGTGGTTCAGCGCCTCGATCGTCTGGGGCATCACACCGTCGTTGGCCGCCACCACGAGGATCGCGATGTCGGTCGACTTGGCACCACGGGCACGCATGGCGGTGAACGCCTCGTGACCCGGTGTGTCGATGAAGGTGATCCTGCGCTCTTCACCGTTGACCTCGGTGGCGACCTGGTACGCACCGATGTGCTGCGTGATGCCGCCGGCCTCGCCCGCGATGACGTTCGTCTTGCGGATGGTGTCGAGCAGTCGGGTCTTACCGTGGTCGACGTGACCCATGACGGTCACGACCGGCGGACGCGCGACGAGGAACTCCTCGCCACCCTCGTCCTCGCCGAACTCGATGTCGAAGGACTCGAGCAGCTCGCGGTCCTCCTCCTCGGGGCTGACGATCTCGAGGACGAAGTTCATCTCGTCCGCGAGGAGCTTCAGCGTCTCGTCGGAGACGGACTGCGTGGCGGTGACCATCTCGCCGAGGTTCATCATCACGCCGACGAGCGACGCCGGGTTGGCGCCGATCTTCTCGGCGAAGTCGGTCAGGGACGCACCACGCGACAGGCGGACGGACTGTCCGTTGCCGCGAGGCAGCATGACGCCGCCGACCGACGGGGCCTGCATGGCCTCGTACTCCTGGCGCCTCTGACGCTTCGACTTGCGACCGCGACGCGCGGGACCACCGGGACGGCCGAAGGCGCCCTGTGTGCCACCACGGGCACCCGGACCGCCGGGACGACCGCCGAAGCCGGGACGGCCACCGCCGCCACCGAAGCCGCCACCGCCGCCGGGGCCACCGCCACCGGGACGACCGGCGAAACCGCCGCCGCCACCCGGACGCGCGCCGCCACCGGGACCGGCCGGACGACCTGCGAAGCCGCCGCCACCGGGACGACCGCCGCCGCCGGGACGACCGGCACCGCCGCCGCCACCCGGACCGCGGCCACCGGGGCCACCGCCGGGACGCGGGCCGGCAGCGGGACGCTGCGGCATCATGCCGGGGTTGGGACGCGGACCGCCGCCGGGACGCGGACCGCCGGGACCTGCGCCCTGCGGGCGGGGCATGCCGCCCGGAGCCGGACGAGCGCCGCCCGGAGACTGCGGACGGGGACCGCCGCCCTGGCCACCGGCGCCCTGCGGACGGGGACCGGCGCCGGGAGCGCCACCGGGGCCGCCGGGACGCGGGGCGCCCTGCGGACGGGGCGCCTGGGGGCGCGCCATACCGGCGTTGCCGCCGGACGTGAAGGGGTTGTTGCCCGGACGCGGACCCGTGGGACGGGCACCGCCCGGACGCGGGGCACCGGCGCCACCGGGGCGCTGGCCCTGCGCGGCGGCCGGACGACCCTGACCGCGGTCACCACGGTCACCACGGTCACCGCGGTCGCCACGGTCCTGGCCCTGACCGGGCGCGGGACGGCCACCGGGACGGGGCGCGCCGGGGCGCGGACCCTGGGAGGCCGGCCTCGGGCCGGACGACTGGGCCGGAGCGGCGGGGGCGTCCGAAGCAGCCGGAGCCGAAGCGGCCGGAGCCGGAGCAGCCGGCGGAGCGGTGAACTCCGGGGCGGCGGGGGCCGGACGCGGCGCGGGCTTGGGACCCGGACGCGGGCCGGAGGCCGCCGGTGCGGGGGCCGACGAGGCGGCCGGGGCCGCCGGAGCAGCCGGGGCCGCGGGCGTCTGCGCCGCGGGAGGCTTGGGGGCGGCCGGCCGCGGTGCGGCCGGGCCCGGACGGGCACCTTGCGCCGGGGACGGCGCGCCGGGCCTGGGGGCTGCCTTGCGCGGGGCGGGCTTGCCGCCGCCCTGGAAGGCGTCAGTCAGTTTGCGGACAACGGGCGCTTCGATGGTCGAAGACGCCGAACGGACGAATTCACCGAGTTCCTGGAGCTTGGCCATGACAGCCTTGCTCTCCACCCCGAACTCCTTGGCGAGTTCGTATACCCGGACCTTAGCCACTTCGCTCCTTTTAGGTCCGGGTGTGTCCGGACCGTCGCTACTTCATGGGCGTACTCATCGCGTGCTCATCGAGTGCTCATCGCAATCTCGACCTACTTCCAACTCGCGGGGTACCAGAGCCGCACGGAGGTTCCGTGCGACGCCTTCTTACGGTGTTGCCTGTTCGGCAACGGTCGTCTGCTCGACGTACTGGCGCAACACCTTTGTGTCGAGCGCTCCCGGGGCTCGCAACGCCCTCGTGAACGCCCGGCGGCGTACCGCCTGGTCGAGACAGACCGGGGCGGGATGCAGATACGCACCCCGGCCGGGCAGCGTACCGCGTGGATCGGGGACGCATGCGTCCTTGATCGCCACGATGCGCAGCAGCTCCGTCTTGGCCGCCCGCTCCCGGCACCCCACACAGGTGCGTTCAGGGCGTGCTCCGGCGTGCGTCCGGCCAGACACTATTAAGTCTACCTCCTCGCGGCGACCTCACCCCTTCGGGTCAGGCTTCGAACACTTGCCGCGTCACATCTGTCGTGATCTGAGCCCCGGGAGGCCGAGATCTATTCCCCCGCTGCCCGGCGCTGCTCGGTGGGCTGTTCGACGTCCGGACGGATGTCGATGCGCCAGCCGGTCAGTCGGGCGGCGAGCCGGGCGTTCTGGCCTTCCTTGCCGATCGCCAGGGAAAGCTGGTAGTCGGGCACCGTCACCCGCGCAGAGCGGGCCGCGAGGTCGACGACCTCGACCTTGGAGACCCGGGCCGGGGACAGCGCGTTCGCCACCATCTCGGCCGGGTCGTCCGACCAGTCGACGATGTCGATTTTCTCACCGTTCAGCTCGCCCATCACGTTGCGCACCCGGCCGCCCATGGGGCCGATGCAGGCACCCTTGGCGTTCAGACCCGAACGGGTGGACCTGACGGCGATCTTCGTACGGTGACCGGCCTCACGTGCGATGGCGGCGATCTCGACCGAACCGTCGGCGATCTCCGGCACCTCCAGGGCGAAGAGCTTCTTCACCAGATTGGGGTGCGTACGGGAGAGCGTCACGGACGGGCCGCGCACCCCCTTGGCCACCCGGACGACGTACGAGCGCAGGCGCAGGCCGTGCGGGTACGTCTCGCCGGGGACCTGCTCCTGCACGGGCAGGATGGCCTCCAGCCTGCCGATGTCCACGAGCACGTTCTTCGGGTCGCGGCCCTGCTGGACCACGCCGGTGACGATGTCGCCCTCACGGCCCGCGTACTCGCCGAGCGTCGCGTCGTCCTCGGCGTCGCGCAGGCGCTGCAGGATCACCTGTTTGGCCGTGGTGGCCGCGATACGCCCGAAGTCGGACGGGGTGTCGTCGAACGGGCGGGGCTCCTGCCCCTCCTCGAGGTCCTCGGGGTCCTCCTTCGCCCACACGGTCACATGTCCGGTCTCCCGGTTGAGCTCCACACGCGCGTGACGGCGGCTTCCCTCGGTGCGGTGGTAGGCGATGAGGAGGGCCGACTCGATCGCCTCGACCAGCAGGTCGAAGGAGATCTCCTTCTCCCGCACCAAGCCCCGCAGGGCACTCATGTCGATGTCCACGGCTACGCCTCCTCTTCCATCTCGTTCTCGTCGTTCTCGTTGATGTCGTGCTTGTCGCTCTTGTCCTTGCGGTTGAACTCGACCTGCACGCGTGCCTTGTCGATGTCACCGAAGGAGAGTCTGCGGGCGGTGGCCTTGCGGCCCTTCACGCCGGGCACCTCGAGGTCGAGCCCCTCGTCGTCGACCGTCAGGATCCTGGCGACCAGCTCGCCGCCCTCGGTCAGTTGGAACCGCACCAGCCGGTCGACGGCACGCACGTAGTGCCGGTGTTCGGTGAGAGCGCGCTCCGCGCCCGGGGTGCCGACCTCGAGGGTGTACTCGCCCTCACCCATCGCGTCCGTCTCGTCGAGCTTCGCCGAGAGCGCGCGGCTCACATCGGCGATCTGGTCCAGGTCCGCTCCGGTGTCGGAGTCGACGACGACGCTCAGCACCCGCTTGCGTCCGACGGAGTCCACGGCGATCTCTTCCAGATCCAGTCCCTGGGAGGCGACGAGCGGTTCCAGGAGCTCTCGCAGCCTCTCGCTCTGGGTGGTGCTCATCCGGGTGACTCCTCGGCCGCGTGTGCTGTTGTGGGATGGGGCGCGTGTCTGGTCAAAGGGTATCCGGTCGCAGGGTGTGTTGCCGTCCACCTGTGCACGGAGGGTGGCGAACCCTCGCGGGCCGGTGCCGCTGAGTGGTGCGGGCCGGACGCGCGGGTACGGTGATCACGGGCCCGCCGCCCACCAGGACGCCAGTTCCGTACGAGTTCCCCGAGGACGTCTGCCGTGCCGTTGCCCCTCCCTCCGCGCACCCCCTCGGGGCCGCGCAGAAGATCCCTGCTCGCGTCGGCCGCGGGAGCCTTGCTGCTCGTGGGCTGCTCGTCCGGTACGGAGGAGGCCGAGGAGAGCGCGAGCGGCGGCCCGTCGGTCACCCAGCGGGCACGCGCGCGTGCGGCCCAGGACAGCGGCGGGCTGGTGGCACGGTACGACGCCGTGCTCGCCGTCCATCCGGCGCTGGCGGGGCGGCTGGAGCCGCTCCGGGCGGAGGTCGTCCGGCATGTGGAGGCGTTCGGGGGCACCGGGACGGCGTCCCCCTCCGCCACCGCTTCCTCCACGAACTCCCCCACACTTCCTTCCACCACCTCCGCCTCCGCTCCACCGGTGGCTCCCACGGCCATCGGTGCGTCGGCCGCCGGTGCTTCGGCCGTGCCGGTCACCGACACGGCCGCGCTCGCCGAACTGGCCGCCGCCGAGCGGGCGCTCGCCGACCACAGGGCCACGGAGCTGCTCGACCTCCCGGGTGAACTGGCCCGGCTGCTGGCCTCGGTGGCGGCGGCCGGTGCGGCGCACGCCTATCTGCTGACGGAGGGGACGCGATGAGTGAGGCGACGAGTGCGGAGCTGACGGCCCTCCAGGCGGCGCTGGCCGCCGAGCACGCCGCCGTGTACGGGTACGGGGTGGTCGGCGGGCGGATCGGCGAGGCGCGGCGCGCCGAGGCGCGGGCGGGGTACGACGCGCACCGCGCGCGCCGGGACGCGCTGGGGCGCGAGGTGCGCGATCTGGGGGCCGAGCCGGTCGCCGCGAGCGCCGGTTACGCGCTGCCGTTCCCGGTGCCGGACTCCGTGGCGGCGGTCCGGCTCGCCGCCGAACTGGAGGAACGCGTGGCCGGGGTGTACTCCGACCTGGTGCGGGCAGCCGGGGACGCACGGCGCCGGGAGGCCGTGGCTTCGCTGCGGGAGGCCGCGGTCCGTGCGGTGCGCTGGCGCGGCGGGAGCGTAGCCTTCCCTGGTCTCGCCGAGCGGCCCGGTACGGATCCGGCCACGGGCTCGGCGTCCGTGCCGGCAGCGTCCACGCCGTCGGCGGCGGCAGCGCCCTCGGGGACACCGGCGGCTTGACCCGAAGAGCGAAGGGAACGACTCGCGCATGGCTTTCGAACCGCCGCAGCGTCTGGTCAGGGCGCTCGGTGAGACGGCACCGGACGGTGACGGCTGGTTGGAGAAGCTGCCGGAGGCGGCCCGACAGGCCGTGGCGCTACGCGAGTTGACCGTCGACCGGGTGCAGGTACCGGGCGGCCGGAGCAGTCTGGTCGTGCTCGTACGCCGGGTGGACGGCACGCCCGCCGTACTGAAGCTGGCCCCGCCCCGGTTCCGGCCGGAGGCCGAGCGGGCCGCGCTGGCGCACTGGGGCGGCCTGGGCGCCGTCCAGTTGCTGGAAGGACCGCAGACCGCGGGGGCGCTGCTGCTGGAGCGGCTGCATCCCGATGTGTCGGTGCGGTCGCTGGCGGAGGCCAAAGCCCTGCTGGAGGCGGCGGGGACGCTGCGGCGGCTGTGGGTGGAGCCGCCTGACGGTCATTCCTTCGAGTCCGTGGCCGACCGGACGGCACGGCAGGCGGCGGCGATGCGGGCGAGCGCCGAGGCGCAGCCGGAGGTGACCGCCCTGGTGGACGCGGCGCTCGCCGTCCGTGCGGAGCTGCTGGCTGCACCGCCCGAGCACCGGCTGCTGCACGGTACGTTCCGGCAGAGCAAGGTGCTGGCCGGTGAGCGGACGCCGTGGCTGGCCGTGGGCCCGGATCCGGTGGTCGGCGAGTGCGCCTTCGACCTGGCCCGGCTGGTCCGCGACCGGGTGGAGGACCTGATCGCCTCGCCGTCCGGGGCGTCGACGATCCGGCGCCGGGTGAAGCGGCTCGCGGAGTCCCTGGAGCTCGACCAGGAGCGGCTGCGCGGCTGGACGCTCTTCCGGGCCGTGGAGTCGGGTGTGCGGGCGCGCCGGGTCGGTCGGACACGGGACGCCGAACTGCTCTTGGAGTTCGCGGGCTGGCTGTAGCGGGGCCGGGGCGGGCCGCCCGGTCGCCGGGCCACCGGGTGGCGGGCCCGCCCGGTCGCCGGGCCACCGGGTGGCGGGCCCGCCCGGTCGCCACGCGGCCGCGGACGGGACGGCGCTCCCCTGCCGGAGATCCCCCCTGCCGTGGGTCCGGCCGACGTACCTCCCGAGCCTGCCGAGCCTGCCGGCCGGAGTCTCGCGGGGCGTGCCACCAAGCCCCTGCCGAGCGGTGTCAGCGCTCGGTCGATCGCGCATGCGGCCGCCTCTTGGCGAGGGCGGCGAACAGAGTCCCCTCAAGGGCCGGCAGGCGGGTGTGACTGCGGATGTGGGCGGCCGGACGTGGGCGGCCTGCTCCGCGGCGCTGGGGCAGTCCCGTTGCAGGTGGCCGGTGGCGCGCTCCGTGTACGGCACATGCGCGAACAGCGGGATGCCCCTGGGGGGAAGACGCCAGGACGCCTGCCGTCCTCCGGCCACAGGTCGCAGCAGGTGGGTGCCGTCCGGTCCGGCGCCGACGGCCGGAGTGACGACCGTGCTCGACGCGTGCAGCGCCGCCAGCCAGGCGAGGAGGTGCGCGCGTTCGTGCTTCCTCGTGGCCGAGGTGTGCTGATCCTCCTGCCCTCCCGTCAGCCCGCCCGCCCCGGAGTCAACGCCAGGGCGAGGACCGGGCAGTCGGCGGCTGCCCGCCGGGCCCGTCGCACCGTGCCGGCCGGGACCGGGGCGCCGCCGACCAGGGGGTAACCCCATTCGTCGAGGGCGATGTGTTCCGGCAGGAGTTCCGCGCACAGGCCGTGGCCCCGGCAGGACGTCCAGTCGATGACGATGTGCTGGTCCAGCTGGTCCATGTCAGTTCCGGTCCTCGGGGACGGGCAGCAGGGGTGTGCGGTCGGTCGCGGTGCAACGGCCGCGGGCGTGTGCGTCGACCTCGTCGGCGAAGGTCGTCAGGGCGCTGCGGACGAGACGGACGGTGCCGTCGGGGTGGTGGCAGGCTCCTCGGCCCTCGACCAGACCCGACCAGCGGGCCAGGTCGGCGCGGACGGTGCCCTGCGGGCCGGGGGCCGCGAGGGCGCGGAACGCGGTGGCGATGCGGGGCAGCCCGTTGAGGCAGGGGCCGCACTGGCCGGCCGACTGAAGGGCGAGGTAGCGCAGGACGCGGGCGGTCTCGGCGAGGCCGCAGCGGTCGGCGGGCAGCGCGGCGACCACGCCTGCCCCCAGACAGCTTGCGTCCAGGGCGAGTTCAGCGGCCTCCGGAGCCGGGATCCAAGTGCCGTGGTAGCCGCCCACCAGGACCGCCCGGACACCCTCCAGGGGCAGCAGCCGGCCGAGGGGCAGACCGTAGGGCGCCTCCACGACCCGGGGTTCGCGACCCGGCGCATGGACCGTGCACAGCACGCTGCCGGGCTGGGTCGGGGTGCCGACGGTGCGGTACCAGTCGGCGCCGTAGCGGGCGATCAGCGCAAGGTGGGCCAGGGTCTCGACGTTCTGCACGAGGGTCGGGGCTCCGTGCACCCCGCGCTCGCGGACCGGCGGCCGCTGACGGGTGGGCAGGGCCGCGCCGCCGGAGACGTACCGGGCGAGGGCGGAGGCCTGGCCGGAGAGGAACGACTTGGGCAGGCGGACGACCTTCACCGGGAGCGGGTCCGCGGTGCGCTGGGCGAGGGCTGATTCGAGCCAGGTCGCGCCGTCCTCCACGGCGAGGTACGCCTCCTCCGCTCCTACCGTGCGGGCCGCCAGCTGAAGCCCGTCCAGGACGAGGTGGGGCGACAGGCGCAGCAGGGTCTTGTCCTTGCGACTGGCCGGCTCGCCCTCGGCCCCGTTGGCCACGACGACGGGAGCGCGGCCGGTGCGCCGGCCGGCCTCGACGACGGAGACCAGCTTGCGGAAGGCCGGGAAGCCGGCTCCGCCGCGCCCGGTGAGCCCGGACTCGGCGACCGTACGGAGCAGGCTCTCGGGGTCGCCGTGGGACAGGGCGCCGTAGCGCCGGTGGTGGGTGGCGAGGTCGGCCGGGGCGGCGCCGGAGGCGAGGAGACGCGGGGGCATGAAGAGGTCCGGGAGGGTCGCGGTCATGGTCGGGCTCCTTCGGCGGTGCGCAGGAGAGCTGTGGGGGTGTGGCGGCCGGCGCGGACGGCGTGGGCGAGGCGGGCGGCGAGGGCGGCGACCGTCGCGGCCACGCAGCCGACGGTCAGCCAGGTCATCCAGTCGGCTCCGGTGTCCGTACCGATACCGATTCCGTGGACGAGCGCGACAGGCCAGGAGGCGTACGCCAGCCAGTGGACGGCCCGCCATGCGCGGTGGCCGAGGCGCTCCCGCAGGAGGCTGGTGACCAGGACGGCGAGCAGCAGGTCCAGGGCGACCGTGCCGAGGCCCAGCCAGAGCGGCTGGTAGTCGCCCGCGAACGGGACGAGGACGTCCACGACCGTGATGTCGACGTAGCCGTCCACGACCGCGGCGGTGATGTGCAGGGCCAGGAAGGCCATCGCGGAGAGGGAGAGCGTGCGGTGCAGGCTCATCGTGCCGAACCGGGGCAGGCCGGGCACCCGGGCCTTGAGCCGCACCGCGATGCCGAGCAGCACGACGACCGTGAACAGGACGAGGCAGACGGCGCCGGTGGCCCGGTTGGCGTACCAGAGGGTCACGGAGGTCACGCGGCCGCCTCCCGCGGCAGAGCGGGCGAGGTGGGCCAGCCCGGAGTGGTGACGACGGTGCCGTTCTGGGCCACCAGACGGGCCGGCAGCCCCCTTCGCGTCAGCCAGCGTTCCGCGCCCGTGCCCTTGACCAGGGCGGCGGTGCTCGCCGCGTTGGCGTCGGCGCAGGTCGTGGCGGCGACGGAGACCGTGCGCCAGGGCGAACGGACCGGCAGACCGGTGCGCGGGTCGACGATGTGGTGCAGGTCGTGGCCGCCCCGCCGCCAGCGCCGGGCGGTCGTGCCCGAGGTGGCCAGGCCGCCGCCGCGCAGGCCCACCCCGTCGTAGGACCCCTCGGCGGGCGTCTCGTCGACGGATCCCGTGACGTCCTGGACGCGGATCTGCCAGCCGCCCGCCGGGGACTCCCCCGCGACGGCCGTGTCGCCGCCCAGACTCACCAGGACTCCGCAGCCGGCCGCCGCGGCCAGCGTCCTCGCGGCCCGGTCGGCGGCCCAGGCCTTGGCGGTGGCACCGAGGTCGAGGCGGACGCCCTCGGGCACGGTGACCGTGCCGGTCGCGCGGTCCAGGCGTACGGTGCGCCAGCCGGGGGTGCGCCGGACGGTGAGCCGGACCGGGCGGTCGTCCTCGCGGACGAGGGTGAAGTCGCGGTCGTAGCCGATGGCGTCCATGGCGGAGCCGACGGTGGGGTCCACCGCCCCGTCGGTGGCCTCGGCCGCGCGCAGGGCCACGTCGAGCGCCTCGGCGAGCAGCGGGCTGACCCGGACCGGGCGGCCGGCGGTGCCGTCGAGGGCGGCCAGTTCGGAGTCGACGCGGAAGCGGCTGCACGCCGCGTCGACCTCGGCGAGGTGCCGGGCGAGGAGCAGGTTGCAGGACTCCAGCAGGGCCGGGTCGGTGACGACCAGGCGGACCGTGGTGCCGAGGGCCCGCCACTCCGCCGCGGCCGTGGTGCGGGACATGAGGGAGGCGCTCATCACGACGCTCCCGAGGTGGAGTCGGTCGAGCCGCCGGACGAGGAGGTGAGACCGCTGTCCGAGGAGGAGCTGCCGCTGTCCGTGGACGACGAGGTGCCCGAGGAGGAGTCCGTACCGCTGCCGGTGGCGTCGGTGGTACCGGCCTCGGAGCTGCCACCCGTGGAGCTGCTGTCCGTGCCGGTGGAGTCCGTGCTGCCGCTGTCCGATGAACCGGAGCCGGAGCCCGCGCCGCTCGTGCTGGAGGTGCTGCTGCTCGTGCCCGTGCTGCTCGCCGTCGTCTCGGCGTCGGCCTGCATGGTGCCGATCAGGGCGAACACCCCGGCCGCCGCGGCGAGCGTCACCGCCGCGGCCAGCGCGGCCGTACGCCGCGTTCCTCTGCGGACCGCTGCCGCGGCCCCCCGTTCCTCTTCCCTGGTCGCCATGACCGTTCCCCTCCGTAGTGACGTTCTGTCACGCCCTACGGTCGGGGAACGGCCTGAGAGAAGTCTGTGAGGCAGCCATACGCCCCGGCAGAACTCTCTGAGACGTTGCTTTAATTCACGCCGTCAGCCGGGCGATCGCCTCGTCGACCGTGAGCTCCTCGCGCTCGCCGGTCCTGCGGTCCTTCAGCTCCAGGACACCCTCGGCGGAGCGGCGGCCCGCCACCAGGATCTTCGGTACGCCCATCAGCTCGGAGTCGGTGAACTTCACGCCCGGCGAGACACCGGCCCGGTCGTCGACCAGGACGCGCAGTCCGGCCGCGCGCAGCTTCTCGGAGACGTCGAGCGCCAGCTCCGTCTGCAGGGCCTTGCCCGCCGCGACGACGTGCACATCGGCCGGGGCGACCTCGGCGGGCCAGCACAGGCCCTTCTCGTCGGCGCTCTGCTCGGCGAGGGCGGCGACCGCGCGGGAGACGCCGATGCCGTAGGAGCCCATGGTCACGCGGACCGGCTTGCCGTGCTGGCCGAGGACGTCGAGCTTGAGGGCGTCGGCGTACTTGCGGCCCAGCTGGAAGATGTGGCCGATCTCGATGGCGCGGTCCAGGTGGAGGCCGGTGCCGCACTTCGGGCAGGGGTCGCCCTCCTGGACGACGACGACGTCGACGTACTCGCCGACCTCGAAGTCACGGCCCGCGACGACGTTCTTCGCGTGCAGGCCCTCCTTGTTGGCGCCGGTGATCCAGGCGGTGCCCGGGGCCACGCGCGGGTCGGCGATGTACGTGACCTTCTCCAGGCCCTGCGGGCCGACGTAGCCGCGGACCAGGTCCGGGCGGCCCACGAAGTCCTCGGCGGTGACCAGTTCGACGGCGGCCGGGGCGAAGTGCGCCTCGACCTTGCCCAGGTCGACCTCACGGTCACCGGGCACGCCCACGGCGACGATCTCGCCGTCGACCTTGACCAGCAGGTTCTTCAGGGTGGCCGAGGCCGGGACGCCGAGGTGGGCGGCGAGGGTCTCGATGGTCGGGGTGTCCGGGGTCGGGATCTCTTCGAGCGCGGCCACGCCGTCGGCGTCCACCGGCTTCAGCTCGTAGGTGATCGCCTCGGTGTTGGCCGCGAAGTCGCAGTTCGGGCAGTCCGCGAAGGTGTCCTCGCCGGCGCCGGCCGGGGCGAGGAACTCCTCCGACTTGGAACCGCCCATCGCGCCCGCGGTCGCCGCGCAGATGCGGTAGTCGAGGCCGAGGCGCTCGAACACCTTCTGGTACGCCTGGCGGTGCAGCGCGTAGGACCGGGCGAGGCCCTCGTCCTCGGTGTCGAAGGAGTAGGAGTCCTTCATGAGGAACTCGCGGCCGCGCAGGATGCCGGCCCGGGGGCGGGCCTCGTCACGGAACTTCGTCTGGATCTGGTAGAGGATGACCGGCAGGTCCTTGTAGGAGGACGCCTGGTCCTTCACGATCAGCGTGAAGATCTCCTCGTGGGTCGGGCCGAGGAGGTAGTCGCCGCCCCTGCGGTCCTGGAGGCGGAACAGTTCCGGGCCGTACTCGTCCCAGCGGCCGGTCGCCTCGTAGGGCTCGCGGGGCAGCAGCGCGGGGAGGCTGACCTCCTGGGCGCCGATCGCGTCCATCTCCTCGCGGACGATGCGCTCCACGTTGGCGAGGACCTTCTTGCCGAGCGGCAGCCAGGACCAGATGCCGGCGGCGGTACGGCGGACGTAGCCGGCCCGGACGAGGAGCTTGTGGCTGAGGACCTCCGCGTCCGCCGGGTCGTCGCGCAGCGTCTTCGCCATCAACTGGGACATGCGCTGGACCGGTGCGTTCGCCATGGTTGTCGTACTCCTGCCGATGGGGGTCCCCCCGCCCGGGCGGGGCCGGGAGTGGGGAGGGTAATGGCTAGGAGGTTAGCCGGGGAGCGTGGCGGGCCGGAAATCCGTCAGCCCCGCAGCAGCGGAAGCGGGGCGCCCATCACCGCGTACGGGCGGGGGGCGCTGGGGAACAGCACCCGCCGGGCCAGGTCCTGGTAGCCCAGGGAGTGGTAGAGGGCGCGGGCGGGACTGTCGGTGTCGATCGCGGAGAGGATCGAGCGCGGCTCGGTCGCGGTGTCGGTGATCGTGGTGATCAGGGCCCGGCCCGCGCCGCGGTTCTGGTACGCGGGGTGGACGTGCAGTTCGGTGATCACGAAGGAGTCGTCCAGCCAGTGCTCGTTGCCCTGGGCCCGGAGGTAGGGCTGCACGACCGTCGACCACCAGTGGGTGCGGTCGTTGGGCATGCCGTAGACGAAGCCGGCGAGTCTGTCCCCGACGGTCGCGCCGAAGGCCCTCGCACCCGGGTTCGCCATGTGACGCAGGACGATCTGTCTGCGGACGGCCACCTCGTCGGGCCCCAGGCCGAAGGCGATCGCTTGGACGGCCAGGGCCTCGTCCACATGGGCGGGGAGGTCCAAGGAGCCGATCACGAGGTCCATGCCGGGGAGCCTACAGGTGCGCTAAAAGAGGACGCTCATGAAGGCGCCGACCTCCTGGAAGCCCACCCTCCTGTATGTGCGCCTCGCCGCGGTGTTGAAGTCGTTCACGTAGAGGCTGACCACCGGGGCCACGTCGGCCAGGGCGTAGCGCAGGACCGCGGCCATACCGGGGGCCGCCAGGCCCTGGCCGCGGTACTCCGGGGCCACCCACACGCCCTGGATCTGGCAGGCACGGGGCGTCGTCGCGCCGATCTCCGCCTTGAAGGCGACCCTGCCCCGGTCGTCGAGGCGGGCGAACGAGCGTCCGGAGGCCACGAGTTCGGCGACCCTGGCCTGGTAGAGCAGGCCTCCGTCGCCGGCCATCGGGGAGACGCCGACCTCCTCGGTGAACATCGCCACGCACGCCGGCATGATCGTGTCCATCTCGTCCTTGCGGACACGGCGGACGTACGGGTCCGGGGCGATGTCGACGGGCATGCGGTCGGTGACCATGAGGGGCTGCTGGGCGCGGACCTCACGGGCCGGGCCCCAGTGGGGTTCGAGCAGGCGCCAGAGCTGGGTCGTCGGCTCGGCGGGGCCGACGATCGAGGAGCAGCGGCGGCCCGCGCGGCGGGCGCGGTCGGCGAAGGCGCGCACGGCGCGGGGGGTGGCGCAGATCGGGACGAGGTTGGCGCCCGCGTAGCACAGGGACGTCAGCATGCCGTCCTCGTACCAGCCCCACATCTCGCCGCCGAGCCGCCACGGGTCGAGGCCCGCGACCTGGACGCGGGACGTCACGAAGGCGTTGGCGACCGGCTCGCGGTCGAGGACGGCGAGCGCGGCGTCCAGGTCGCTCGGTTCGAGGACCCGGGAGGTGGTCTGGGTCAACACGCGCGGGGCCTCACACTCAGGTCTGCTGATCCCCGCACTGTACCTGCGGAAGCTTTGCGGTGCCGCCCTGTGTTCAGTCGGCGTTCGTCTGCCGTGACCGTCGGGCTTGTCGTGCCGTCTCCTGGGAGAAGAGGCCTCGTCCTCGATCGCCGCACAGGCTGGAAATATGGACCGGCGCCCAACAGTTCCCGCACGGGCCGAAGCACCGAGAGGTACTGAACAGTCGCGGACGGGCCAGCGACCGGCGACCGGCGACCGGCGACCGGGTGCACAACGGTTCAGGCGGGCTCAAGGACCAATGCCCGCCGGAGCCGGGACGTGCGCCCGGGACCAACGGCCTCTCAGCCCGCGACCGACACCGACGGCTCGCCCGAGGCGATCCCCGCTGCCTCCATCTGTTCGGCCAGCTTCATGGCCTCCTCGATGAGGGTCTCCACGATCTTCGACTCGGGGACGGTCTTGATGACCTCGCCCTTCACGAAGATCTGGCCCTTGCCGTTGCCGGAGGCGACGCCGAGGTCGGCCTCGCGGGCCTCGCCCGGGCCGTTCACGACGCAGCCCATGACGGCGACGCGCAACGGGACCTCCATGCCCTCGAGGCCCGCGGTGACCTCTTCGGCGAGCTTGTACACGTCGACCTGGGCGCGGCCGCAGGACGGGCAGGAGACGATCTCCAGGCCGCGCTGCTTGAGGTTGAGGGACTCGAGGATCTGGTTGCCGACCTTGACCTCCTCGACCGGCGGGGCCGAGAGGGAGACGCGGATCGTGTCGCCGATGCCCTGCGAGAGCAGCGCGCCGAAGGCGACGGCCGACTTGATCGTGCCCTGGAAGGCCGGGCCGGCCTCGGTCACCCCGAGGTGCAGCGGGTAGTCGCTCTGCGCGGCGAGCTGACGGTAGGCCTCGATCATGATCACCGGGTCGTTGTGCTTGACCGAGATCTTGATGTCGCGGAAGTCGTGCTCCTCGAAGAGGGAGGCCTCCCACAGCGCGCTCTCGACGAGTGCCTCGGGAGTCGCCTTGCCGTACTTCTGGAGCAGGCGGCGGTCCAGCGAGCCGGCGTTGACGCCGATCCGGATCGGGGTGCCGTGCTCCTTCGCGGCCTTGGCGATCTCCTTGACCTTGTCGTCGAACTGCTTGATGTTGCCCGGGTTCACCCGGACCGCCGCGCAACCCGCCTCGATCGCCGCGAACACGTACTTCGGCTGGAAGTGGATGTCCGCGATCACCGGGATCTGGGACTTCTTCGCGATGGTGGCCAGCGCGTCCGCGTCGTCCTGGGTGGGGCAGGCCACGCGCACGATCTGGCAGCCGGACGCGGTGAGCTCGGCGATCTGCTGGAGGGTGGCGCCGATGTCGGAGGTACGGGTCGTGGTCATCGACTGCACGGACACCGGGGCGTCTCCGCCGACCGCCACGGATCCGACCTGGATCTGCCGGCTCTTGCGGCGCTCGGCGAGCTTGGTCGGAACGGACGGCATGCCGAGAGAAATCGCAGTCATCTGCTGTGCAACCCCAAGTCGTGGATCAAGGCCCAGGTCCCGTCGGAGGCGGGTTCCAGGCTTCGAGATTACGGCACCGCCCCCGGCGCGAGCACATCACTGCCCGCAAACCCACTCGATGGAAGGCGGTCCGCGACGACGGAAGGCGGCCCGGCACGAGGGATGTGCCGGGCCGCCGTGAACCGCGGATGACGGGGAGGTGACCAGGACCTGGCCCGGGCCGTGTCCGCCTAGGAGATCTTCACCGGGTTCACCACGTCCGCGATCAGGACCAGCACCGTGAAGCAGATGAAGATGCCCGCCACCACGTAGGCCACCGGCATCAGCTTCGCCACGTCGAACGGGCCCGGGTCCGGCCTGCGCAGGACCCTGGCGAGGTTGCGGCGCAGGGCCTCCCACAGGGCGCCCGCGATGTGCCCGCCGTCCAACGGCAGCAGCGGGAGCATGTTGAAGAGGAACAGGGAGAGGTTGAAGCCCGCGACCAGCATCACGGCCATGGCCAGTTGCTGCGAGGCCGGGATGTCCAGGGTGAAGATCTCGCCGCCGACGCGGGCCGCGCCGACCACGCCCATGGGTGAGTCGGGCTCGCGGGGCGCGCCGTCGAAGGCCGCGTTCCACAGGGCCGGGATCTTGCCGGGGAGGGCGGCGATGGAGTCGACGGCCTCGCCCACCCGGTCGGTCATCCAGGACACGGAGTCACCGAAGTCCTGCTTGACGACGCCGGTGGCCGCGCTGAAGCCGAGGAAGCCGGCCTTGATGTACTCGCCCTGGACGTACGTCCCGTCGGAGTCCTTCTTGGCGACCTGGTTGGTGGCGATCGTCGTGTGCAGGGTCAGTTCCCTGCCGCCGCGGTCGACGACGATGGCCACGTCCTTCCCCGCGCTGACCCGGATCAGGTCGGAGAGGGTGTTCCAGTCGTCCGTCCTCCGACCGGCGAAGGAGACGATCTTGTCGCCCGGCTTCATGCCGGCGGCCGCGGCCGGGGAGGCCGGGTCGGTCGACTTGCACGCGTCGCGGTTCTGGCTCTGCGAGATGACGCAGGGCGAGACCGAGCTGACGGTGGTGGTCTGCTGCTGGATGCCGAAGCCCATCAGCACGGTGAGGAACAGGCCCACCGCGAGCACCAGGTTCATGAAGGGGCCCGCGAACATCACGATGACCCGTTTCCACGGCTTGCGCGTGTAGAACATGCGCGACTCGTCGCCCGGCTGGAGCTCCTCGTACGCGGCCGAGCGGGCGTCCTCGATCATGCCGCGCCAGGGTGAGGTGGAGCGGGCCGTGATCCGGCCGTCGTCGCCCGGCGGGAACATTCCGATCATGCGGATGTAGCCGCCGAAGGGGATCGCCTTGAAGCCGTACTCGGTCTCGCCCCTCTTGCGGGAGAAGACCGTCGGGCCGAAGCCGACCATGTACTGGGGTACGCGGATGCCGAACATCTTGGCCGTGGACAGGTGCCCCAGCTCGTGCCAGGCGATCGAGATCAGCAGGCCGACCGCGAAGACGACTATGCCGAGGATCATCATCAGGGCTGTCATGCACGCGCCTCCGCGGTAGCCGTCAGTTCCTGGGACCGGGCCCGTGCCCAGGTCTCCGCTTCGAGGACGTCCGACACGGTGAGTGAAGTTCCCGTCGCCGGCGTGCCGTGCTCCTGCACGACCCGGGTGACGGTCTCCATGATCCCGTTGAACGGCAGCGCGCCCTTGCGGAACGCCTCCACACACTCCTCGTTGGCGGCATTGAACACCGCCGGGGCCGTGCCCGCGAGCTCGCCCACGTGCCGGGCGAGGTTCACCGAGGGGAACGCCTCGTTGTCGAGCGGGAAGAACTCCCACGTCGACGCCGTGCTCCAGTCGAAGGCGGGCGCCGCGTCCGGGACACGCCGGGGCCAGCCCAGGCCGATGGCGATCGGCCCCCGCATGTCGGGGGGCGTCGCCTGGGCCAGCGTCGATCCGTCCGTGAACTCCACCATCGAGTGAACATACGACTGGGGATGCACGACGACCTCAATGCGGTCGAAGGGAATGTCGTAGAGGAGGTGCGCCTCGATCACTTCCAGGCCCTTGTTGACCAGGGTGGCGGAGTTGATCGTGATCACCGGGCCCATGGACCAGGTGGGGTGGGTGAGGGCCTCCTCGACCGTCACGTCCGCCAGCTGCCGCTTCGTGCGGCCCCGGAACGGGCCGCCGGAGGCGGTGACGACCAGCTTGCGCACCTCCGCGCGGGTGCCGGCGGCGAGGGCCTGGAAGAGGGCCGCGTGCTCGGAGTCCACCGGGATGATCTGCCCGGGCCCGGCGAGCGCCTTGACCAGCGGGCCGCCGACGATGAGCGACTCCTTGTTGGCGAGCGCGAGGGCGCGGCCCGCCTGCAGGGCGGCGAGGGTGGGCGCGAGGCCGATGGAGCCCGTGATGCCGTTGAGGACGGTGTGGCAGTCCGAGGCGGCGAGCTCGGTGGCGGCCTCCGGTCCTGCCAGGATCTCGGGGAGCGGCTCCCCCGTCCCGTACTCGGCGGCGAGCGCCTCGCGCAGGGCCGGCACGACGTCCTCGCGGGCGACCGCGACGGTCCGTACCCGCAGCCGGCGGGCCTGTTCCGCGAGGAGGGCGACCCGGCCGCCGTTGGCGGACAGGCCGGTCACCCGGAAGCGGTCCGGGTTGCGCAGCACGAGGTCGATGGCCTGGGTGCCGATCGAACCGGTGGAGCCGAGGATCACCACGTCCTTCGGGCCGTCGCCCGCGACCGGGTCGTGGACGAGGTGCGGGTCGGCGAGGGGGGCTGGACTGTCGCTCATCCCCCCATTGTTGCCGTACCGGGTGTGTGGCAGGACAGGGTGCCCCCCGCTCGTCCCCCTCATGAGGGGCTCGGAGCGGGGGGCACCCGGTGGACATGTGCGCGATGCCTCACCTGATCGGGCGGTGGACGTTCTCGCGCTCGCTCGGTCCGGGTGTGGTGTCGGCGATCCAGGGGCCCTCCCCGGACGGGTCGACGATGCCCTGTTCCAGCCACTCGTAGGTGCCGGCCATGACCCCCTTGACGACCTTGCGGTCCACGTCGTCCGAGTTGCTCCACAGCCGGGTGAAGAGCTCGTCGACGCGGATGCGGGACTGGCGGCAGAAGGCGTCGGCGAGCTGGTAGGCCTGACGGCCGTTCTCGCCGCGCGAGCGCAGCAGTTCGGCGCGCACGCAGGCCGCGCTCATCGCGAACAGCTCCGCGCCGATGTCGACGATCCGGCCGAGGAAGGCCTGCTTGGTCTCCATCCGGCCCTGCCAGCGGGACATCGCGTAGAAGGTGGAACGGGCGAGCTTGCGCGAGTGCCGCTCGACGTACCGCAGATGCGCGGAGAGATCGACGCCCTGCTTGAACTCGGCGTACGACGCGGGCAGCTGGCCCGGCCCCGCGACGAGTTTCGGTAGCCACTTGGCGTAGAAGACCCCCGCGTTGGCGCCCGCCTTCGCCTTGTCCTGGAGGGACTTGTCCGGGTCGATGAGGTCGCCGGCGACCGTGAGGTGGGCGTCGACGGCCTCCCGGGCGATGAGGAGGTGCATGATCTCCGTCGAGCCCTCGAAGATGCGGTTGATCCGCAGGTCGCGCAGGACCTGTTCGGCGGGGACGGCCCTCTCGCCCCGGGCGGCCAGCGACGCCGCCGTCTCGAAGCCGCGGCCACCGCGGATCTGGACCAGTTCGTCGGCCATGCGCCAGCCCAGCTCGGAGGCGATGAGCTTGGCCAGCGCGCCCTCGATCCGGATGTCGTTGCGGTCCTCGTCCGCCATCTGCGAGGAGAGGTCCAGCACCGCCTCCAGGGCGAAGGTCGTCGCCGCGATGAAGCTGATCTTCGCGCCGACCGCCTCGTGGTGGGCGATCGGCCTGCCCCACTGCTCACGGGCCGCCGACCATTCGCGGGCGATCTTCAGGGACCACTTGCCGGCGGCCACGCAGGACGCGGGCAGCGAGAGCCGTCCCGTGTTGAGGGTGGTCAGGGCGATCTTCAGGCCCACGCCCTCGGGGCCGATACGGTTCGCGGCCGGGACGCGCACCTGGTGGAAGCGGGTCACGCCGTTCTCGATGCCGCGCAGGCCCATGAAGGCGTTGCGGTTCTCGACGGTGATGCCGGGCGAGTCTGCCTCCACGACGAAGGCCGTGATGCCGCCCTTGTGGCCCTCGCTCTTCGGCACCCGGGCCATCACGACCAGCAGGTCGGCGACGACGCCGTTGGTCGTCCACAGTTTCACCCCGTCGAGGACGTAGTCTCCCCCACTCTCGAAATCGCTCGAGCCGGAGGGGCCCCCATCGTCGGGAACCGCGCTCGTCGCGAGCCGGGCGGGGTCGGAGCCGACGTCCGGTTCGGTGAGGAGGAAGGCGCTGATGTCCGTGCGGGCGCAGCGCGGCAGGAACCGCTGCTTCTGCTCCGGGGTGCCGAACAGCTTCAGCGGCTGCGGTGCGCCGATCGACTGGTGCGCCGACAGCAGCACGCCGACCGCCGGGCTGGCCGAGCCCACCAGGGCCAGCGCCTTGTTGTAGTACACCTGGGTGAGGCCCAGGCCGCCGTACTTGGGGTCGATCTTCATGCCGAGGGCGCCGAGCTCCTTGAGCCCGTTGATGACCTCGTCGGGGATCCGGGCCTCACGCTCGATGAGGGCCGCGTCGATCTTCGTCTCGCAGAAGTCGCGGAGTTTCGTCAGGAACTGCTCGCCGCGCCGGACGGCCTCGTCGGTGGGGAGCGGATGGGGATGGATGAGGTCCAGCCGGAATCGGCCGAGGAACAGTTCCTTGCCGAAGCTGGGCTTGCGCCAGTCCTGCTCGCGCGCGGCCTCGGCGACCTGTCGGGCCTCACGCTCGGTGACAGTGGGTTTCTTGAGGGGTGGTGCGGACATGAGGCTCACCTCGCCGCGAATCGGGATCTCGGACCACATTGGTTACCGATGGGTGCTACCCGATCGTTGGTACCCGATCCGGGGCGAGGTGGCCACCCCACGCGCGTACGTTCGGCCGGCGCAGGCCCGGTACCGCCGGGGTCCGGACGGCCCGTTTCCGCCAGGACCGCGGCGCCCGCTCCGACCCCGGTGAGGTACGCGCCCCCGGCGCGTCGCCTGCGCCGAACGAGTGGTGGTCGCGGGGGCCGGAAAAGCTTGCCGTACCCTTCTCCACCATTCCCCCACAACTCCCTGTCGAAGCGCTTCGACAACCTATGGACACCCACCCCCGCTAGAGCTACTGTCGAACCACCCTCACCCGCCCCTGTTCGTCCCGCGCACTGTCGAAGCGCTTCACAAAACTTGGAGAGCTGGATGGTCACCCTCGCCGAGGTCGCCCAGCACGCCGGAGTCTCGGCGAGCACGGTGAGCTATGTCCTCAGTGGCAAGCGGTCCATCTCCACGACCACCCGGCAGCGGGTCGAGCAGAGCATCCGCCAGCTCGGCTACCACCCCAACGCGGGCGCCCGCGCACTGGCCAGCAGCAGGTCGAACATCATCGCGCTGATGATCCCGCTGCGCACCGACATCTATGTGCCGGTGATGATGGAGATCGCCATCGCGGTGGCCACCACGGCCCGCACGCACGGGTACGACGTCCTGCTGCTCACCGGCGAGGAGGGTTCGGACGCGGTCCGCCGCGTCACCGGCAGCGGGCTCGCCGACGCGATGATCCTGATGGACGTCGAACTCGACGACGAGCGGCTGCCGCTGCTGCGCTCCACCGACCAGCCGTCGGTGCTGATCGGACTGCCGGCCGACACCTCCGGCCTGACCTGCGTCGATCTGGACTTCGCGGCGACCGGTGCGCTGTGCGTGGAGCACCTGGCGACGCTGGGGCACCGTGACATCGCTGTCATCGGCGAGGCGCCCGCGGTCTACGAACGGCACACCGGCTTCGCGGAGCGCACGCTCGACGGACTCCGGCACCGGGCGAAGGAGCTGGGCCTGCGGCTGCTGCACCGCCCGTGCGAGGGCGGGTACGACGCGATGGCCGTGACCCTGGCCCGGATCCTGGACGAGCGTCCGGGCACCACCGGGTTCGTGGTGCAGAACGAGTCGGCGGTCGAGCCGCTGCTCGCGCTGCTGCGTCAGCAGGGCCGGGCCGTACCGGAGGACGTGTCGGTGGTGGCCGTCTGCCCCGACCAGGTCGCCGTCCAGGCCTCGGTGCGGCTGACCTCGGTCGCCATCCCCGCGCAGGACATGGGCCGGCACGCGGTGGAACGCCTGGTCGCCAAGCTGGAGGGGCACGGCGGCGACGAAGTCGTGCTGATCGCACCCGAGTTGACGGTCCGGGCGAGCACGGGACCGGCCCCCACCGTCTCCTGACACAAGCCGTCCTCCGACACGGCCCGGCTCCCGGCACAGCCCGGCCCCTCGACCCACCCCCCGTCTCCTGACCCGCCCCGCCCCGCCTCACCGCTGTCGTGCCCGTTGCCGGGGCACCGCCATGTCTGCACTCCTTCAAGGAGCACTCCACATGAACCAGCCTGCCGAAAACCAGCCTCAGGTCAGCCTCGCGCAGTCGTCGCCCACGGTCGGCACCTTCCGTGAGCGGGGCGGCGCCCTGGAGTGGAGCGGCCGCCAGGAGACGCTGCGGGTCGAGCCGTGGGGGCCGGACGCCGTCCGGGTGCGCGCCCGGCTCGGCGGGCCGATCCTCGAAGGGCTGCCGGGCGCGCTCCTCGAAGAGCCGCCGGCCACCGAGAGCAGTGTCAAGACCGGTGACGACGAAGGCGAGTTGACCGTCGGCGCCCTGACCGTCGTGGTGAACGCCGAGGGCATGATCAGCTTCCTGCGGACCGACGACCGCACGGAGATCCTGGCCGAGCAGCGCGCCCACTTCTGGTGGCCGGGCCCGCGCCTCTACACCGCCGTGGGCAACGGCCACCACCGCCTGGAGCAGCGCTTCGCCGCCTACGACGACGAGAAGCTGTACGGCCTCGGCCAGCACCAGCACGGCCGCCTGGACCAGAAGGGCCTGGTCGTCGACCTGGTCCAGCGCAACGCCGAGGTCGGCATCCCGGTGCTCACCTCCAGCCGCGGCTACACCCTGCTGTGGAACAACCCTGCGATCGGCCGGGTCGAACTGGCCGGCAACGGGACCCGCTGGGTGGCGGACTCGGCCCGGCAGATCGACTACTGGATCACCGCGGGCCCCCCGGCCGACGCGCAGCGCCGCTACAGCGCTGCCACCGGCCGGACCCCCATGCTGCCGGAGTGGGCTGCGGGCTTCTGGCAGTGCAAGCTGCGCTATCGCACCCAGGACGAACTCCTCGGCGTGGCACGGGAGTACAAGCGCCGCGGGCTCCCCCTGGACGCCATCGTCTGCGACTTCTTCCACTGGACCCATCTGGGCGAGTGGAAGTTCGACCCGGCCGAGTGGCCCGACCCGGCGGCGATGGTCCGTGAACTCGAGGAGCTGGGCGTCAAGCTGGTGGTGAGCGTCTGGCCGTCGGTGTCGCCGCTGAGCGAGAACCATCCGGTGATGGAGCAGCGCGGCTACCTCATCGGCACCCAGTACGGACCGATGGCCCACGCCGACTGGCCGGACAAGGGCGTCGCGTCGACCGTCCAGGTGGCGTTCTACGACGCGACCAACCCCGACGCCCGGGAGTTCGTGTGGTCGAAGATCCGCGACAACTACCTCACCCCGTACGGCATCACGGCGTTCTGGCTGGACGCCTGCGAGCCGGAGCTGAAGCCGGGCTTCCCGGAGAACCTGCGCTACTGGGCGGGTCCGGGCCTCGAGGTCGGCAACATGTACCCGGCCGAGAACGCCCGTACCTTCCACGAGGGCCTGCGCGCGGCCGGCGAGGAGGAGATCATCAGCCTCAACCGCTCGGCCTGGGCGGGCAGTCAGCGCTACGGCGCCGCCCTGTGGTCCGGTGACATCGGCACCGACTTCGCGACCCTGCGCCGTCAGATCGCGGCCGGTCTGAACACGGCACTGTCGGGCATCCCGTGGTGGAACACGGACATCGGCGGCTTCCACGGCGGCGACCCGGGTGACCCGGCGTACCAGGAGGTGATGGTCCGCTGGTTCCAGTTCGGCGCGCTGTCCCCGCTGATGCGCCTGCACGGCTTCCGCGACCCGGGCATGCCGCTGGGCCCGGACATGACCGGCGGCCCGAACGAGGTGTGGTCGTACGGCGAGGAGGCCGGCGCGGTCCTGGAGAAGTACCTGCGGCTGCGCGAGCGGCTCAAGCCGTACGTGCTCCAGGTCATGCGGGAGGCGCACGAGGAGGGGCTGCCGCCGATGCGACCGCTGTTCCTGGAGTTCCCGGACGACCGGGCGGCCTGGTCGGTGGACGACTCCTATCTGTTCGGCCGGGATGTGCTCGTCGCCCCCGTGCTGACGGCGGGCGCCACGGCCCGTACGGCCTACCTCCCGGCGGGCGCGACCTGGACGGACGCGTGGACGGGCGAGATCCACGAGGGCGGCGCGACGGTGACGGTCGACGCCCCGCTGGACCGCCTCCCGCTGTTCCTGCGGGACGGGGCGCGGCTGCCGGTGGCGGAGTAGCCGCCCGGGAGCGGAACGGGGACGGCCGGTCCCGCCATGGAGGCGGGACCGGCCACCCGGAACGGGAACGCGGTCAGCTGCTGCTGACGGTCAGGTTGTTGGTGGTGAAGTCCAGACCGCCGGACGACGAGGTGATCTCGTAGCCGAACTGCACGTCACCGATGGTCTCGTTGCCGAACCAGCCCTTGGTGTCCTTGATCCACTTGAGGATCGGCAGGATGCTGACCGTGCCGGAGGTCGAGTTGGAGGTGCGGACGAAGGAGAAGACCTCGTTCGCGCCGTTGTTCCCTTTGTAGACGGTCCAGGTGTGACCGCCGAGCGTCACGTTCCCCTGCGAGGTGCCCAGGGGACCGACGGCTCCGGTCTTGTTGACCCAGAGCATGATCTCGTAGTCGTAGTCGGTGTCCCAGATGTCGTACGACGTGTTGTACGCGCCGGAGGACGGGACCGTGACGTTGTAGCTGCTGGACAGCGAACCCAGCGAGGTGATCGACTTGTTGATCACCTTCTTGGAGTCCGGGTAGGACTTGATGCCGCCGGTGTTGGGGTGGTTGGCCCAGACACCCCAGTTCGTGCCGGAGTTGGCCCAGACGCACTGGCTGCCGGCGCCGGAGCCCCAGATGTTGTTGTAGAGCGTGTAGCCGTTGAGGCTGGTGTTGCCCCACTGGTCGCAGGTGTTCCAGACGGCGGCCGAGGCGGGGGCGGAGGCCAGTCCGACGGTGGCGCCGAGCGCGAGGGCCGGGGCCAGCAGTGCCTTGCTGATCCTGCTCAGAGTGCGTGTTGCCATGGTGTCCCTTCCATGGGTGGGGGGAAGTGCGCCTATTCGGGGGGAGTCACCACGTCCCCGGGGTGAGGACGTGGTCTTCTCCGGCGACGAGGTCGAGCGGTTGTGTGGCTTCGCCGTCGGAGGAAGTCCGGACTTCGATGCGATGCGTGCGGTGCGGCCTGAGGACGGCCCGGGCGCCTTCGGGGCCCCAGGAGAGGTCGAGTTCGGCGCCGAACCGGGTGCGCACGCCCCGCAGTTCGCCCGACGGGAGCGCCGGGGGAAGCGCGGGCAGCAGGACCAGCCGGTCGGGGGTCGACTGGACGAGCGCCTCGATCAGCACGGCGGGGAGGGTGTGCGCGGCGTCGGCGTTGTACACGTCGCGGCGGGGGTAGTGGGCGCTCATCAGGGAGGCGTGGAAGAAGTCGCCGTCCAGGACCTCGCCGAGGGCGTGGGCGACCCGGTGGCCGTCCCGGAGACGGGCCGCGATCAGTGCGTGGTGCAGGTGGCCGTGCGCGGAGTCGTTCTCGGCGCCACGCAGTTCGAGGGCGCGGTGGGCGGCGGCGGCCCGCTCCGGGGTGTCGTAGGGGTTGATCTCGTCCAGGGGCCAGACGCCGTAGAGGTGGCTCAGGTGGCGGTGGTCGTAGGTGTCGTCGAGGCCGGGGCGGGCCCACTCGGCCAGGGCGCCGTCGGAGTTGATCCGATGCGGCGGGAGGCGGTCGGCGAGGGCACGCCAGCGGCCGGCCCGCTCGGGGTCGTCCGGGTGGTACGCGGCGGCGGTGAGCAGTGCGTGCCGGGCCGCCGAGAGGTCCATGGCCGCGTTCACCGCGCCCCAGCTGCCGCCCGTGGGCCGGTTCTCCGGCGAGTAGGAGGGGACCACGACGAGCGGCCCCTCGGGGTCGTCGGGGTCGGTGCGGGTGAGGAAGTCCTCGTAGAAGAGGGCGACTTCGGCGAGGACGGCGGCGGTGCGCGGGTCGCGTCCGCCGCGTGTCTCGTCGTGGTCGACGAGGGGTTTGAGCAGCCAGTCGGCGCCGGCCGTCCACAGGTGGAGCGGGTATTCGCGGCTGAAGTGGTACGTCAGCCCGGACTCGCCGTCGGAGTGCGCGGGCGCGACCGCGCCGCGGGCGCCGAAGACCGCGCGGGCGTTCTCCCGCCAGTCGTCGAACTGCCGGTGGACCAGGGAGGCCAGCGCGTCGGTGACTTCGGGGAGGGCGGCGGCCGCGGCGGAGGCCGTCTGGAGATTGACGTTGGCGTCGTTGGTGAACGCGCCGGACCAGGCCGTGTCCCAGTCGCCGGTCCACAGGCCGGTCAGCCGGGGCGGGTTGAGGCCGGAGGAGGACAGGAGGTGGTACCGCCCCGCCGCGAAGAGACGCTCGAGGAGCGCCCTGCTGCGGGGGCGTTCCAGCAGCTCGGAGCCGGGGAGTCCGCGCTCGCCCGGCTCGGCGTGCAGGTCGAGGGTGACGCGCTCGTAGGCGGTGCGGTGCAGGGGGAGGTGGCGGCCGAGCAGGTCCTCGTAGGAGTGCGGCAGCTCACCCAGGGCGCGCTTTTCCCCGGCGACGTCCAGTTCGCCGGTGTGCCTGCGGACGCGGGTGAGCAGCAGCACGGACTCCGCTCCGGTGACCCGCACGCCGGGGTGGGTGAGCCGGGTGCGGCCGCCGGTGACGACGACGAGGGTCACGCCCGTGTAGCCGCGGTCGCTGTCGGGGTAGCGGGCGCGCAGGGTGAGCAGGGCGCCGTCCCCGGTGAGGACGGATCCCTGGCCGACGGCGAGGTCGGCGGGCGCGCCCGGCAGCCGGTGGTCCTGGAAGATGTCCAGGTCGAGGCCGGTGACCCGCTGGACGATCACGTCGTCGGCGCGGGAGACGAAGACCCGGCTGGTGCCGCCCGCGCAGGTCGCGGTGGCCTCGCCGGTGGTGAAGTCGACGGCCCGCAGGCGGTGACGGCGCGGCTCGTCCGAGGGCGCTCTGAGCCGGATCTGGAAGGCCGGGTGGAAGGGCTGGACCCATTGCAGGGACCGGTGGTCGGTGAAGCGTTCGGCGGCCTCCCACTCCCCGGCCAGCAACTTGTCCTGGAGGGCGGGGAGTTCGGCGGCGAGCTCCGGCGGGCGGGCGTGTTCGGCGCCGTTGGGGCGGACCAGGGTGTGGTGGGTGACGATGACCCGGTCGTCGTACGGATCGCCGAACGTGAGGGTGCCGTGCCTGCCGTTGCCGCTGAGGAAGGCGTCCTCCCAGCGCGCGGCGGGCCGGTACTCATGGGTGCCGTGCACGGGACGGTCGGTGCTCGGGAGGGCGGGGTAGGCCGGGGACGGGGTGTCGGTCATGAGCGCAACACCACCACGCCGTAGCGGCCCAGCGTGATCTCTCCCGTGAAGCGCGTCCCGGTCAGCAGGTCGTGGTGGGCGCCCGGGAGCTCGAAGGTCACCGGCTCGCGGCCGTGGTGCAGCAGGAACAGCAGCTCTCCCCGGCGGACCGCCTCGACGTGCGGCGGGAGGCCTTCGAGGACGGGCCGGGCGCCCGCGTCGGCGGCGACGCGGGCGAGCAGCGCGCGCAGGGCCTCGGGCTCGGGGAGGGTGGAGACGTACCAGGCGCGGTCGTTGCGCAGGACGGCGGGCAGTCCGTCGAGTTCGCCGCCCTTGTAGACGGATTCCACCGCGTCCGGTGCGGCCTCCAGCTCCTCCGACCACAGGGTCCCGCGGAAACCGTCGGTCTCGACGTGCTCCCCCGCCTCCAGGGGCCACCACTCGTGCAGGGTACGGATGCCGAACAGCTCGCGCAGGCGGGCGTCCATGCCGCCGGGGCGGACCCGGTCGTCCTCGTCGGCCACGCCGGTCAGGAAGCCTGCCACCAGGGTGCCGCCGGCGCGGACGTAGGCGAGCAGGTTGTCGATCGCCGCGTCCCGCATCGCGTACAGCTGGGGGACGACGACCAGCCGGTAGCCGGTGAGGTCGTGCCCGGGGTGGGCGAAGTCGGTGGTGAGCCGGCTCTCCCACAGGGCGCGGTGCCAGGCGTGCAGGACGGCCGGGTGGTCGACGTGGGTGGAGGGGCGGCCGTCCTGGGCGCCGGCCCACCAGGCGTGCCAGTCGTGCAGGATCGCGACGTCCGCCTGGATATGACCGCCCGTCACCTCGGGGCCGATCCGGGCGAGGTCGGCTCCCAGCTGCTTGACCTCCTGGAAGGTGCGGCCCCGCTCCCCCGCGTGGCTGACCATTCCGGAGTGGAACTTCTCGGCGCCCTGCCGGGACTGGCGCCACTGGAAGTAGCAGACGGCGTCCGCGCCGCGGGCCACGGCCTGGAGGGACCAGAGCCGGTTGAGGCCGCGCGGCTTGGGGTGGTTCACCCCGCGCCAGTTGACCGGTCCCGCCGCCTGTTCCATCAGCATCCAGGGGCCGCGCGCCTGGGAGCGGGTCAGGTCCTGCACCAGTGCCCCGTGCTGGGCGCCGAGCGGGTCGCGCGGATCGGGGTAGAGGTCGACGGAGACGACGTCCTCCTCCTCGGCCCAGCGCCAGGCGTCCTGGCCGAAGAAGAGCGGCATGAAGTTGGTGGTGACCGGGATGTGCGGGGTGTGCCGGGCGACGATGTCCCGCTCGGCGAGGTAGCACTCCAGGAGCATGTCGGAGGTGAAGCGCCGGAAGTCCAGCACCTGTCCGGGGTTCTTCAGGTAGTGGGGGCGGCGGGCGGGCAGCACGGTGTCCCAGCTGTCGTAGCCCTGGCTCCAGAAGTCCGTGCCCCAGGCGGTGTTGAGGGCGTCCAGGGTGCCGTACTTCTCGCGCAGCCAGCGGCGGAAGGCGGCGGCCGCCTCGTCGCCGTGGTCGGCCGTGCAGTACTCGTTGTTGATGTGCCACATGGTGAGGGCGGGGTGGCCGCCGTAGCGGGCGGCCAGGTCCTCGGTGATGGCGGCGGCGTAACGGCGGTAGGTGGCGCTGGAGTGCGAGAAGTGCTGACGTCCGCCCCACCACTCGACGTCGCCGTTCTCGTCGCGGGGCAGGGTGTCCGGGTGCAGCCGGCCCAGCCACGGGGGCGGGGCGGAGGTGGGGGTGGCGAGGACGACGCCGATGCCGTTCGCGAGCATCAGGTCCATCAGCGTGTCGAGCCAGCCGAACGCCCTGGCGCCCGGCTCGGGTTCGAGCCTGGACCAGGAGAAGACGCCGAGGGTGACCGAGTTGACGCCGGCCTCCCGCATGAGCCGGACGTCCTCGTGCCAGGTCTCCTCGGGCCACTGCTCGGGGTTGTAGTCGCCGCCGAAGAGGATGCGGCCGCGGGTGGCGTCGGCGAGGCCCGGCCGGTCGACGGCGGGCATCAGACGGGCTCTCCGTACTGGATGCCCCGGCCGTTGGTGGCGATGTAGACGCGGCCGTGGATGCGCGGGTCGGCGGCGATGGCCGCGCCGGTCCAACCCCACTGGTGCCGGTCGTCGTTGATCCGCAGCCAGGTCTTGGCGCCGTCGTCGGAGCGGTACACGCCGGTGATCGCCTCCGTCGAGCCGACCTGGTAGATCGCCGGGTACCCGGCGCCCTCGGCGGCCCTGCCGAAGGCGAGGGTGTACGAGGCCCAGCAGCTGGTCACCTTGGTGAAGGTCGCGCCGCCGTCGGTGGACCGGTACAGACCGTTCCACTTGGTGCTCAGCCAGAGGTCGCCGGAGCGCCCCGGGGCCGCGGCCAGCTGGAACTGGCTGTCGCCGGAGGGCAGTCCGCTCGCGCGGCCGGTGAAGGTGAGGCCTCCGTCGGTGCTGGCGAACAGGGTTCCCGTGTCGGTGTCGTACGCGTAGAAGCGTGCCGGGTCGGCCGGGTCGGCGAGCGGGGTGGCGCCTTCGGGGAAGGAGGGGACCTCGGACCAGGTGGCCCCGTTGTCCGTGGAGCGCCGGGCGGGGTACTTGGTGCCGTCCCAGTGCACGAAGGTCCACAGCAGGACTCCGCCGTCGGTGTTCGTGGCGATGGGCCCCGGCGCGTCCCTGGCGAGGGCGGGCTGGGCGGCGAAGGGCGCCCAGGTCTTGCCGCCGTCGTTCGAGTAGGCGCCGTTGCCGTGGTCGCCCCAGCCGGTGCGGACGACGTACGACGGCCGGTCCGCCGCCTGGGCGAGTCCCGTCACCGTCCCGAACACCGGGTTCGTCGCCATGCCCCGGGAAGGCGAGGCCGTGAGCCGCTCGTGGTACATCACCCCGACGTCACCGAGGCCGCTGATCAGGTGTGCCTGTCCGGTCGGGGGCGAGATCAGCTGCCGTACGGAGGTCTCCTCCAGACCCCGGATCTGCGGGGCCCAGTGCTTCAGGTCCCGGGTGCCGTAGAGCGTGGCTCCGGTGCCGAAGACGACGTGCTTCGAGTCGTACGGGTCGACGGCGACGGCCTGGATCCACCAGCCGAACTTGGGAGCGTCGGTGCCGAAGGTGAGGAACGGGGTCTCGGACACGTCGAGGACCGCCGCGTCCTTGAGCGACGTCCAGGTGCGGCCGCCGTCCGTGGTGCGGTACAGGGTGTCGACCGCCGCCCAGCGGTTGTTGGTGGAGACGACGACGGTGCCGGGGCGCCGGGCGTCCACGGCGACGCCGCCGTAGCCGAAGGTGTCACCGTCCGCGGGCCGGACCGGGGTGACGTCGGTCCACCTGCCGCTCGTGGTCGCCAGCTTGTGCACGCTGCCGTCCGCCTGGCCGTTCGGGCCGGGCGCGTCGGCGTACGTCACGTACAGCTCGCGGGTGTGGCGGTCGTAGGCGGCGCGGACGGGCACCTTGGCGGACATTCCGGTGGGCCGTCCCGGCACGGCTTCCCAGGTGCTGCCGTCGGCGGTCCGGTAGAGGTTCGGGGACCCCGCCGTCCCGTCGGAGTCGCCCCAGCCCGCGTAGACGGTGCGCCCGGCGGCGACGAGCAAAGTGACGCCCTGGCCGCTCGCGCCCGGCGTGCCCGGGAAGCCGGTGACCGCCGTCCAGGTGGCGCCGCGGTCGGTGGATCTGAGGAGCCCGTCGTGCCGGGTCCCGAGCCACAGGGTGTCGCTGTCCCGCGGGTCGACCAGCAGCCGCTCCCCCGTGCCCCGGCCGTCCTCGTTGCCGCCGAGCTTCACGGTGAGGTCGGTACGGGTCCAGGTGGCGCCGCGGTCCTCGGACCGCAGGACGGCGCCATTGCCGGCCCAGGACTGGGCGTAGGTGCCGAGCGCGAGGTAGAGGCGGTCCGGGTGCGCGGGGTCGACGGCGAGGGCCTCCACGCCGAGGAGGTTCCAGTCGTCCCAGCCGAGGTGGTCGGTGAGCGGGGTCCAGCGGGCCGCGCGGTCGTCCCAGCGGTAGGCGCCGCCGATGTCGGTACGGGCGTAGGCGAGTCCGCGGACCGCCGGGTGGAAGAGCACACCGGTGACGAATCCGGTGCCACCGATCACGGCGTTGCGCCAGCGGTAGGCGGTGGCGTGGGGTTCGGCGGCCTGGGCGACGCCTTGCCCGGCGGGCAGCGCGGCCACACCTACGGCGGCTGCCGTTCCGGCGATGAGCGTGCGGCGGCTTGGGGAGGGCGTGGGCATGAGGTACCTCGCAGGAGGGTCGTGGACCTGGGTTCGTTGGGTGCCGTGCGCTGGTGCCGGGCGCTGGTGCCGGGCTGCCGGGCTGCCGGGCTGCCGGGCTGCCGGGCTGCCGGGCTGCCGGGCTGCCGGGGGAGGTGTCGCTCACCCGCGCTCGCGGGGTGCCGCTGCGCCCACCCGTGCCGCCCGGGGGTCCCCCAGGCCCTTGAGGCGCTGAGGGAGGCACGATTGCCCGCAGCCGGGGCGTCTTCAGGATGGGGGAACTGCGCGATCAGCCCCGACCCGCCCGCGGCCGAAGTACGACAGTCCGCCGCCCCTCGCCCCGAAGGGACGTCAGCCCTTGACCGCCCCCGTCAGCATCCCCTTCTTGAAGTGCTTCTGGACGAACGGCGACAGCACCGCCACCGGCAGCAGAGCCATCACCATGACCGCCATCTGCACGGCCAGCCCCGACAGCTGCCCCGTCTTGATCGCCTGCCCCAGCCCGACCGGCGCCTCCTGCTTCTGCACCAGCTGGATCATGACGTTCTGCAGCGGCATCATGTCCTGGTCGTTGAGGTACAGGGACGCGTTGAACCAGGCACTCCAGTACCCGACGGCGTAGAACAGCGTGATGACGGCCAGCACCGCCCTCGACAGCGGCATGACGATCTGCCAGAGGATCCGGAAGTCCCCCGCCCCGTCGATCCGCGCGCTGTCGACGAGCTCCTGCGAGATCCCCATGAAGAAGCCGCGCAGGACCAGGATGTTGAACACGCTGATCGCGCTCGGGAGGATCAGCGCGAGGTAGGTGTCCATCAGGCCCAGGGACTGCACCAGCAGGTAGGTCGGGATCAGGCCCGCGCTGAAGAACATGGTCGCCAGCAGGACCATCAGGATCCAGCGGTGACCGAGCGAGCCCGAGCGGGAGAGACCGTAGGCGCACAGGACGGAGACGCCCATCGAGAAGAGCGTGCCGACGAGGGTGATGAGGACGCTGATGACCGCCGCACGGGTGACCTGTCCGCCGCTGAGCAGTTCCCGGTAGGCGATGAAGGTGATCCCCTTGGGCACCATCACCAGCCCGCCGGCCTCGTCGATGGTCTTCCGTGAGGAGAGGCTGGTGACGAGGACGATCCACAGCGGGAAGAGGATCGCCAGGCAGGCGAAGGCCAGGGCGATGCCCTTGCCGGCGAGGCCGGCCCCGCTGGGCTTCTCCTCCCACACGGGCCGCGGCGGCGCGGCCCACCGGCCGGGTGTGCGCACGGGTTTGTCGGTCACGGCGGTCACTTCTGGTACACCCCCTGCTCGCCCATGAGATGGGCCACCTTGTTCGCGACGAGCACCAGCCCCAGGCTGATGACGCCCTTGATCAGACCGGCGGCGGCCGCGTAGCCGAAGTCCTGGTTGCGGACGCCGTTCCACCACACGAAGGTGTCGAGGACCTCCGACGCCCCTGGTCCGACCGCGTCACGCTGGAGCAGGATCTGTTCGAAGCCCACCGTCAGCGCGTCACCCACCCGCAGCACCAGCAGCAGCGCGATCACCGGGCGCAGGGCCGGCAGCGTCACGTGCCACATCCGGCGCCAGCGGTTCGCGCCGTCCATCGCGGCGGCCTCGTACAGGTCGGGGTTGACCGAGGCCAGTGCGGCGAGGAAGACGATGATGCCCCAGCCGGCGTCCTTCCAGACGCTCTGCGCGGTGATCAGGAACTTGAAGGTATCCGGGTCGGTCATGATGTCGATGCCGTCGTACCCGTGCTGCCGCAGCAGCTGCGAGAGGAGCCCCGCGCCGCCGAACAGCTGCTGGAACACGGCGATGACCAGCACCCAGGAGAAGAAGTGCGGCAGGTAGAGGATCGCCTGCGACACCGCCCGGATCCGGGGCCTGACCACGCTGTTGATGAGCAGCGCGAGCATGATCGGGATCGGGAAGTAGAGCAACAGCTGGAGGAAGAACAGCACCAGGGTGTTCTGGACGGCCTCCCAGAAGGCCGAGTCCTCGAAGAGCCGCTGGAAGTTCTCCACCCCCACCCAGGGGCTGTGGAAGATGGCGACGATCCCGTTGTCGCTGATGTAGGGGTCGTAGTCCTGGAAGGCGACCACGTTGCCGAGAATCGGCACGTAGTTGAAGAGCAGGATGAGGACGATGGCCGGAAGCGTCATCAGCAGCAGGACGCGGTCCCGTCTGAGCCTGACCCGCAGACCCAGCTTCCCGGAGGACCGTTTCCCCTGGGGGCCGGTGGCGCCGCCGGGCGCCACCGGGGTCTTTCCCGTCTCGTCGGCCTCGGCCCTGCTCCGAGGCACCGTGCTGTGCGACACGGCCGTTCTCCTCGCCTCGCTGCCGTCAGCTCGTCGCCGTGCCGTTGTCGTCGAGCAGCTTCTGGTACCAGGCGCGCAGCTCGTCGCCGCCCTTCTTCTTCCAGTCGGAGACGGCCGCCTGCATGTCGCTGACCTTCTTGCGGCCGCGGACGATGTCGTCCTCCAGCTGCTCGAAGTTGTTGGAGAGGTTGGTCCAGCGGCTGGGCTCGGTGATCTGCATGCCGTAGAAGGCCGACTTCCTGGTGAAGGCGCCCATCCGCTGCTGCCACTCGACCTGGCCCTTGGCGATGTCCGGGAAGTCGGGGTGGGCGATGGTCGAGGCCGGGCTCGCGACCATCACGAAGGCGTTGAGGACCTCCTGGTTGCCCTTGTCGTTCTTGACGGGCACCCCGTCCTTGACGCTGTAGTGCGTGCCCTCCACCCCGTAGTTGGTGAGCATGTACTCCTTGGTGCCGTACGGGGCGGCGGTGACGTTGGCGACGGCCAGCACATCGCGGATGACGGCCTCGGAGGCCTTCTTGTTGACGAAGGCGAAGATGTTGGCCGGCTGGGTGGCGTAGATGACCGGGTCGGCGCCGCCGTGGCCGAAGATGTCCATGCCCCAGATCCGGAAGTCCGGGTTCTGGGCGGCCTGCGAGGCCTGCTGCCCGTACCAGCTGGAGATGTCGTTGTTGTAGATGAGGAACTCGCCGGCGGCGAACTTGGTGCTCGGGTCGACGGCCTGGCTCTTGCCCAGCTTGAAGTCCGGGTGCACGTAACCGGCGGCGAACAGCTTGCGGGTCCACTCCAGCGCTTCGAGGTAGGAGTCCAGCTCGATGCGGTTGATCAGTTTGTCGCCCTCGAGGATCCAGCCGAGCGGCTTCTCCCCGCCGGACGGAACTCCGAAGCTGTTGAACGCGGTCCACTTCATGTCGCCGCAGGCCCACACCTTGGCCTTGGCGTTGGTGATCTCCTTGGCCAGGGCCGTGAACTCGTCCGTCGTCGTCGGGACCTCGTAGCCGTTCTTGTCGAAGAGGTCCTTGCGGTAGAAGGGCACGATGTTGGTGACGTAGGAGGACGGCATCGGCAGACCGCGCAGCTTGCCGCCGAAGAGGGAGCGCTGCCAGGCGTCGGTCGGGATCGCCGCGAGGTTCGGGTACTCCTTGACCTTGTCACCGGACAGGTACGGGCCCAGGTCGGCGAACTTGCTGAGGATGGCGCTGGGTATCTTCCCGCCCATGTTCCAGCCGGGGACGACCACCACGTCCGGCACGTCGCTGGAGGCGAGCACGGCGCCGAGCTTCTGGTCGTAGGTGTTGCCGTCCTGGTTCTGCCAGACGACGTCGACGCCGATGAGCGCGTTCATCGCCGCGTAGTAGGCGTTGCCGCTCTTCGGCGGCGAGCCCCAGAAGGGCGACATGATCGTGACCTTGCCGCCCTTGCCGAGCTTCGTCGGCACCGAGGTCTTCAGCGTGGCGAGGTCGAGCTTGCTGCTGAAGCCGACCGAGGAGCCGTTCTTCGACGGGATGTCGGGCGTCACCACATTGGAGGCGACGTACGCCGGGAGGATCTTCTTGGCGTCCTTGCCCGAGGTGGTGCCGTCGCGCGAGCCGCCGTCCGTACCGCCGCAGGCGGCAAGCAACGGCATCCCTCCCGCCACCGCGGCGGTGGCGACCGCCGTGGAGGCGAGGAAGCTTCTCCGGCTGGGCCCGGAAGGACCAGCGGAGAGGGAAGCGGCGTTCGGCGTCATTGCGTCAACCCTTCATGGCGCACCAGGACACCCGGCGGTGGCCGTCGGCTGCGGTGTCTCGAGTGGAACTGGCTGAGCTGAAGCGGTCCTTCGACGCAGGTGCGGTGCTTATCAGTCGAAGCGCTTCGATGTTGCTGCGAGGTTAAGTGAACACCCTGGGGTGCACAAGGGCCGTCCCCAACATTCCTCCGAGGTGTCAGGGGTGACCCCTCCTCATGTGCTGCTTGAAATAGCGGTGAAGTCCCCTTGACACCCACCCCACCGTCGAATGAGCATCGAAGCGCTTCGAAAGAGCCCTCCGCTCCATCGCAAAGGGATCCCCACGTGACCGCACACACGCCGCCCACGCCGCCTTTCCGCGATCCGCAGCTGCCGTTCGCGAAGCGCATCGACGATCTGCTGTCCCGGCTGACCCCCGAGGAGAAGGTCTCCTTCCTGCACCAGTTCGCACCCGCCGTCGAGCGTCTCGGCATCGCCGCGTTCCGCACCGGCCAGGAGGCGCTGCACGGCGTCGCCTGGATGGGCCCCGCGACGGTGTTCCCGCAGGCGGTGGGCCTGGGCGCGACCTGGAACACCGACCTCGTGCGCCGGATCGGCGAGGCCGTGTCCAAGGAGGTCCGGGCGATGCGCGCCCGCGACGAGCGGGTGGGCCTGAACGTCTGGTCCCCCACCGTCAACCTGCTGCGCCACCCCCTGTGGGGCCGCAACGAGGAGGGCTACTCCGAGGACCCCCGGCTGACCTCCGCCATCGCCACCGCCTACACACACGGGCTGCGCGGTGACCATCCGACGTACTGGCGCACGGCCCCGGTCCTCAAGCACTGGCTGGCCCACAACAACGAGACCGGCCGGGACGTCACCTCGTCCTCGGTCCGTCCGCGCGTGCTGCACGAGTACGATCTGCGCGCCTTCCGCGGATGCGTCGAGGCGGGCGCGGTGGCCGGGGTGATGCCGGCGTACAACCTGGTCAACGGTCGCCCCAACCATGTCTCGCCCTTTCTGCGCGAGCATCTGCGCGCCTGGACCGACGAGGAGCTGCTGGTCTGCTCGGACGCGGGCGCGCCCTCCAACCTGGTGGATTCCGAGCACTACTTCGACACCCACGAGGAGGCGACGGCGGCCGCGCTCGTGGCCGGCGTGGACAGCTTCACCGACCACGGCACGGACAGCTCGAAGATCGTCGCCCGGGTCGAGGGCGCCCTGGAGCGGGGCCTGCTGAGCGAGGCCGACGTCGACGCCGCGGTCCGCCGCCAGCTCTCGGTCCGCTTCCGGCTGGGCGAGTTCGACCCGCACTACGACCCGCACGCCGGCACCGGCGAGTTCGACTCCCCGGCCCATCGCACGCTCGCCGGGGAGGCCGCCGAGCAGGCGATCGTCCTGCTGCGCAACGACGGTGTGCTGCCGCTGGCCCCCGACACCCGGATCGCGGTGGTCGGCCTGCTCGCCGACGAGTGCAAGCTCGACTGGTACAGCGGCACGCTGCTGCACCGCTCCACCCCTCTGGAGGGCCTCTACGAGCGGTTCGGCGCCGAGCGCGTGGAGTTCGCGGAGGGCGTGGACCGGGTCCTGCTCAAGACCTCCGCCGGGACGTTCCTGAAGGTCCCCACCGCCCCCGAGGCGACCGACGAGGTGCGCGGCGCCGAGGGCGCCCTCGACCCGGCGCTGCTCGCGGGCCGCACCGACCTCCCGCCGCTGACCACGGACGCGACCGGTACGGAGCTCGCGCTCGTCGACTGGGGCGAGGGCGTGCTGACGCTGCGCGCGCCCGACGGCCGCTACCTCTCCGTCGCCGAGGGCGGCTACCTGCGCGCCTCCGCCGACCAGCCCGGCGGCTGGGTCGTCCAGGAGACGTTCCGCCTGGTCCCGCAGGCGGACGCCGACGGGAACACCCACGGCTACGGACACGGCAACGGTCACCTCCTGCTGCATCTGGGAACGGGTCGCCCTGTCTGTGTCGCCGCCGACGGCGTCAGGGTTGCCGGGCCGGACGAGGAGAATCACGAGGTCGACACGGTCGTCGAAGTGGTCGTCGTCGAATCCGGCGAGGACGCGGTGACCCGGGTCACGGCCGGGGCCGACGTGGTCGTGGTCGTGGCGGGCAACGACCCGCACATCAACGGACGGGAGACCGAGGACCGCACCACGCTGCGGCTGCCGGCCCACCAGGAGCGGCTGCTGGCGGCCGCCCGGGCGGCGGACGCGCGCACGGTGCTGGCCCTGGTGTCGGCGTATCCGTACGCGATCGAACCGGGCCCGCTGTCCGCGGTGCTGTGGACGGCGCACGGCGGCCAGGCCGCGGGCACCGCTCTCGCGCGGGTCCTGGCCGGCGACGTCTCCCCGGCCGGACGCCTCCCGCAGACCTGGTACGCCGACGACGCCGATCTGCCCGATCTCCTCGACTACGACGTGATCGGCTCCCGTCAGACGTACCTGTACTTCGAGGGCGCCGCGCTGTTCCCGTTCGGGCACGGCCTGTCGTACGCGTCGTTCTCCTACGCGGACCTGGCGGTGCGGGTCGAGGACGGCAGGGCGCGGGTCTCCTGCACGGTGACCAACACCGGCGACATGACGGCCGACGAGGTCGCCCAGCTCTACACCCGCGCCGTGGACCCCTCGGTCACCCGGCCGCACCGCGAGCTGCTCGACCACCGCCGGGTCACGCTCGCCCCCGGCGCGCGGGCGGAGCTGTCCTTCGACGTCCCACTGTCCGCCTTCGCCTTCTGGGACGTGGCGCAGGGCCGGTGGCGCCTGGAGTCCGGCCCGTACGACCTCCTGGTCGGCGCGTCCAGCACGGACGTCCGGCTGTGGACGACGGTCACGCTCGAGGGCGAACCGCCCGTCCCGCGCCCGGTCCGCCGACGCGGCCTGGACGCCGTCGACTTCGACGAGCAGAGCGGCGTCGAGATCGTCGACCGTACGAAGGTGTCGGGGGACGCGGTGACGCCGGTGTCGGGCGGGACGGGCGAACTGGTCTACCGTTCCTGCGACTTCGGCACGGACGGCGGCACGAAGGGCGTGACGGTGACGGCGTCCGGCGCGGGCACGGTGGAGCTGTTCCTCGACGGCGGCCCGGTCCTGGCCACGCTGACGGTGGCCGCGCCCACGCCGGGACCGTACGACTACGTCACCGTCGACGCGGCCCTGACCGCCGAGGGCGTCCGCGACCTGCGCATCGGACTGCGCGGCCCACTGCGGCTCGCGCACGTCGGCTTCTCCGGCTGAGGGTCCGGAGGAAGCCGGCACGAAGAAGGGGCCCGGCACCGGAAGGCATCGGTGCCGGACCCCTTCGGGGACGGCGTTCGAACGCCGACCTCGAGGTTACATGAAAATGGTTCCCATTAACGGGGGTGGGAGCCTCAGAGCGCGAGCCCCGTCAGGACCAGCACCCGCTCGTACGTGTAGTCCTCCATCGCGAACCTGACGCCCTCGCGGCCCACCCCGGACTGCTTGGCACCGCCGTACGGCATCTGGTCGGCGCGGTAGGAGGGCACGTCTCCGACGATGACACCGCCGACCTCCAGCGCCCGGTGGGCGCGGAAGGCGACCTGGATGTCGTGCGTGAACACGCCCGCCTGGAGGCCGTACTTGGAGGAGTTGACGGCCGCGAAGGCCTCGGCCTCGCCGTCCACCCTGGTCACGGTGAGGACCGGTCCGAAGACCTCCTCGCAGGCGAGGGTGGTGTCCGCGGGGACGTCGGTGAGGACGGTCGGCGCGTAGGAGGCGCCGTCGCGCTTGCCGCCCGTGAGGAGGGCGGCGCCCGCCGCGACGGCCTCGTCCACCCAGGTCTCGACGCGCTTGGCCGCGTCCTCGCTGACCAGCGGGCCCACGTCGGTCTTGTCGTCGGCGGGGTCGCCGGTGACCTGGGCCTCGACGGCGGCGACGATGCGCGGCAGCAGCCGGTCGTACACGGAGGCGTCCGCGATGACCCGCTGCACCGAGATGCAGGACTGGCCGCCCTGGTAGTTGGAGAAGGTCGCGATGCGGGTGGCGGCCCAGTCGAGGTCGGCGTCGCTCGCGAAGTCGCCGAGGACGACGGCCGCGCCGTTGCCGCCCAGCTCCAGGGTGCAGTGCTTGCGCGGCACCGAGTCCATGATCGCGTAACCGACCTTCTCGGAACCGGTGAAGGAGATGACCGGCAGACGCTCGTCCTGGACGAGGGCGGGCATGCGCTCGTTGGAGACCGGCAGGATGCTCCAGGAGCCGGCCGGCAGCTCGGTCTCGGCGAGCAGGTCACCGATGATCAGGCCGGACAGCGGGGTCGCCGGGGCCGGCTTGAGGATGATCGGCGCGCCGGCCGCGATCGCCGGGGCGACCTTGTGGGCGCACAGGTTCAGCGGGAAGTTGAACGGCGCGATACCCAGCACGACACCCTTGGGGAAGCGCCGGGTGAGGGCGAGACGCCCCTGGCCGCCGGCGTCGGTGTCGAGGCGCTGGGCCTCGCCCCCGTTGAACCGCCGGGCCTCCTCGGCGGCGAACCGGAACACGGAGACGGCCCGGCCCACCTCCCCGCGCGCCCACTTGACCGGCTTGCCGTTCTCGGCGGAGATCAGCCGGGCGATCTCCTCGGTGCGCTCGGCGAGCCGCTTGCTGACGTGGTCGAGGGCGGCGGCGCGCACATGGGCCGGGGTCGCGGCGAACTCGTCCCGCACGGCGTGAGCGGCGGCCACTGCCTCCTCGACCTGCGCGTCCGTCGGGACGCTGACCTGGGCGACGAGCCGGCCGTCCCACGGGGAGGTGACGTCGAAGCTGTCCTCGCCGGTGACCTGGCGGCCGGCGAGCCAGAAGGCGTGGGTGGCCCCCACGTTCTTTTCCTGGGGCATGGTGAGTCCGGCCCTTCCGCTTAGGGGGTGTCCTGTGGCTTTCGTGCTCCACCGTAGGTGCGGGAAGCGGAAGGGTCGCTTGTCCGAGTCGTACGGGTGGACGGCCGGGGTTCGCCGGTTTGGCGCGGTCGGCCCGGCCCGCTGCCGCCCGGCCCGCTGCCCGGCCCTGCCGCCGTCCCGCGCCCCGACCGCGCCGGCGAGAGCCAGAACGCGCCGAGCAGCACCGAGCACAGACACCAGCTGGCCACGACGTCCAGCGGCCAGTGGTAACCCCGCCGGACCAGGCCGAAGGAGACGGCCAGGACGAGGAGAGCGCTCATGGCGACGGCCAGCCGCCGGGCGAGCGCCGAGCGCAGCCACGGCAGCAGGATCAGCACCGCCGAGCCGTAGGCGACGGCCGCCGTCGCCGTGTGCCCGGAGGGGTAGTAGCCGGTGGCCGGTGGCACGGCGGGCGTACCGGGCCGGTCGGTCCACTCCTTCAGGGGGACGACGATCAGCGGCACCAGCAGCATCAGGCCGAGCGCCGCGAGGGACGGCGTCCACCACCGCGCCTCACCCGCCGCTCTCGCCCGCCACGCCACGTACCCGGCGACCAGCACCAGTACGGGCACCGCGACCTGCACCTCGCCGAGGTCGGCCAGCAGCTCGGAGGACCGGCCGGGACGCACGAGGTCGCCGCTGAGGCGCTCGTCCAGCCGCAGGAGCGGCCCGTCGGCGGCGACCTGCCAGGTGATCAGCGCGAAGAGCAGGGCGGGCGGCAGGAGGCCGAGGAAGGCGCGGTTCGGGCGGGACGGCATGGGTCCCAGCTTGTCAGGAGCGGCCGGCCGGCCGAAAAGGGTCCCGGATCGAAAAAAGACCCCGGAGCGAATCCGGGGTCTGTGGTCTGCACCAGAGAAGGAGGTCGGCCACCCCGGAACAGGGGGGTGGTTCCGGGGTGGCCGTCCGGACCGGAAACCGGCCGCCCCGGGGGGTTTGGGGCGGGCGGCCGTCCGATCGGAGTGGAGCTCCGAAGCCGGAAGCTCCGGTTGTGTGCGCGAGGGCACGACCAGGTCGAAGCTGGGGAGGCCCCGGCCCGGTGTCCGTCCACAGTCCCCTGTGGACGGGGTGTATCTCTCATCTGGTGAAGAACCTACGGCAGTGACCGGCGGTAAGACAGGCCGTATTCCGTCCCGCCATCCTCCTCGCACACGTTCTTCACACGCTCTGCGGCCGATGGGAATCAGCTGTGCGAGCCCCGTGCTCAGATGCGCGTGAAAGCCTGCTCGATGATGTCGAGGCCCTCGTTCAGCAGGTCCTCGCCGATGACCAGCGGCGGCAGGAAGCGCAGCACGTTGCCGTAGGTGCCACAGGTCAGGACCAGCAGGCCCTCCTGGTGGCAGGCCTTGGCGAGCGCGGCGGTCGCCTCGGGGTTCGGCTCCTTCGTCGCACGGTCCTTGACCAGCTCGATCGCGATCATCGCGCCCCGCCCGCGGATGTCGCCGATGACCTCGAACTTCTCGGCCATGGCGGTGAGGCGGCCCTTCATGACGGCCTCGATGTGCTTCGCCCTGGCGTTGAGGTCGAGCTCCTTCATCGTCTCGATCGCGCCGAGCGCGCCCGCGCAGGCGACCGGGTTGCCGCCGTAGGTGCCGCCCAGGCCGCCCGCGTGCGGGGCGTCCATGATCTCGGCGCGGCCGGTCACGGCGGCGAGCGGCAGACCGCCCGCGATGCCCTTGGCCGTCGTGATCAGGTCCGGGACGATGCCCTCGTCCTCGCAGGCGAACCACTGGCCGGTGCGGCAGAAGCCCGACTGGATCTCGTCGGCGACGAAGACGATGCCGTTGTCGGCGGCGAACTTGCTGATGGCCGGAAGGAAGCCCTTGGCGGGCTCGATGAAGCCGCCCTCGCCGAGCACCGGCTCGATGATGATCGCGGCCACGTTGTCCGCGCCGACCTGCTTGGTGATCTCGTCGATGGCCTGCGCGGCGGCCTCGGGGCCCGCGTGCTCGGCGCCGGTGGGCCAGCGGTAGCCGTAGGCGACCGGGACGCGGTAGACCTCGGGCGCGAACGGGCCGAAGCCGTGCTTGTACGGCATGTTCTTCGCCGTCAGCGCCATGGTGAGGTTCGTACGGCCGTGGTAGCCGTGGTCGAAGACGACCACCGCCTGCCGCTTGGTGTAGGAACGGGCGATCTTGACGGCGTTCTCGACCGCCTCGGCACCGCTGTTGAAGAGCGCGGACTTCTTGGCGTGGTCACCCGGGGTGAGCTCGGCGAGGGCCTCGGCGACCTCCACGTAGCCCTCGTAGGGGGTGACCATGAAACAGGTGTGGGTGAAGTCGGCGAGCTGGGCGGTGGCCCGTCGTACGACGGCCTCGGCGGAGGCGCCGACGGACGTCACGGCGATGCCGGAGCCGAAGTCGATCAGCCGGTTGCCGTCGACGTCCTCGATGATGCCGCCGCCCGCGCGCGTGGTGAAGACGGGGAGCACCGAACCCACGCCGGCCGCGACCGCGGCGGTGCGACGGGCCTGAAGTTCCTGCGACTTCGGGCCGGGGATGGCGGTGACGATGCGGCGCTCCTGCGGAAGGGCGGTCATGAGGGGCTCCTGGGGTTTTGCGGACACTTTCGTTCTTTTCTCGCAGGCTAGGACGGGGAGTGGGGGGTGGGCATGCTCCATGTGGGCGGTGTCGGCGGGGCGGCTTGTCCGTCATGGACAGTGCGCTCGGACCGTGATCGTCACGGGCCCGGCCGCGTAAGCGGTGAACTCCCCTTGTGGGCGCGTTAGATTGACTCGCTGATGGTGGACGGAACGGCTGGTCAGGGGGCAGGACCGATGGACAGCGACGGGACGCAGGACGCGCGGGGTACGCATGCGAATCCCGTGCCGCGCCCGGCGGGACCGCCGCGGCCGCCCTCGACACCACCGCGGCCGGACCGGGCGCCCGGCGTCCCACCTGCGGGTACGCCCTCCCCGCGGGCCTCGTCCGGCGTCGCCGGCTGGCTCGACGAGGAGCGGCCCACGGCCCGGACGGGCATCTGGCGCTTCGGGTACCGGCCGCCGAAGGCCGCGCGGACGGCTGAGCGGCTCGCGCCGGTGACGGTCGTCGGCATGCTGGTGCCGCTGGTGGTCGCGCTGGTGCTCTGGTCGCTGTGGCGCCGGGGCGGCCTGCCGTACCAGTTCACCCTGCTGCGGCTGTTCACCCCGGGCGACTGGTGGTGGGGCGGCACGATCGCCTCCCCGAAGTCCATGGAGGGCGCCGAGGCGCGCGTGGTGTACGACGGTGTGTTCTTCGCCGTCCTCGTCTACACCATGGGCCGGCTGGGCAGCTGGCCGCACGCCGTAAGGCACTTCGTCGGCCGCAGGCCGCAGCCCGCGCGGGCTGTCGCCGCCCTGCTGGGCGCGCTCGCCGCCCTCAGTCTCGTCTTCCCCGGCGCCTTCGGGGTCGGCTGGGACGCCCTGCCCGTCGTCGACCCCCTGTTCTCGCTGATCGTGCTGATCTCCGGCAGCTACGACCTGTTCGCCTCGCCCCTGTTCACGAACGCGCTGTACGCGGTCATCACGCTGCTGGTGGTGTGGCCGTTCGCACGTCTCGGTGGCTGGCTGCCGTACGTGCAGGAACGACTCGCCGCCCGGCGCGCCGGGCCCGGCCAGGTCCAGCCCGCTGCCGAGCGGCCGCGCGCCCAGTGGCCCGAGCTGCGCGACGCCGGGCAGTACGAGGCGGCCGAGCTGCTGACCGCCGAGGTGGCCGCCGGCCGGATGAACGACGTGGACTGCGTGCGGGTGCGACGGGCGTGGACGGCGGGGCTCGCGGAGTTCCGGGACATCGTGCTGCGGCAGGGCGGGGCGGCCTGGGCCCATCCGTCCGGCGCCCGGGACCTGCCCCGGCGCACCGCGCGCCACGATCTGCTCACCGGGCAGGTGCGCGTCGGCCGCTGGGTGGCCGCCGAGCGCACCCCGGTCGCCTATCACGACGCCGGCGCCGCTCTCGGCCCGGATGTGCTGGGCACCTCGCTGCTCGCGGTCGGGCCGTCCGGGTCGGGCAAGACCAGGACCCTGATCGAGCCGCTGACCGAGGCGCTGGCCCTCCAGGCGCTCACCGGGGCGTGCGCCGTCGTCGCGGTGTCCTCACCCGGCAACGGCCCGCTCGGCTCCGACTCCGCGTTCGACGTGATCGTCCGGATCGGGGACCCGTCGTCCGTGCACGACCTGGACCCGTACGCGGAGTCCGACGATCCGGACGAGGCGGCGGCGATCCTCGCCGAGGCACTGGTCGGTGACCTCGACACGGTGAGCGGCCAGAGCGCGGCCACGGCGCTCGCCCAGCTGCTGGGCCCGTACCGGACCGCGCACGGCTGCTTCCCCACCCTCCCCGAGCTGCGCGAACTCCTGGAGGGTGAACCGGCGGCGCTGGCCGCGCTGCGCGCGGCCGTGGCCGGTGACGAGGTGATGCGGCGTGAGCTGGAGGCGCGGGTGCGGCAGACGGGGACACCGGGCGACGCGGGCCGGGCCCTCGCCGACCGGCTGGCGCTGCTGAACCGCCCGGTGTTCGCGGAGTTCTTCGGCGGCGGCAGCAACGCGCACCGGGCGTTCTCGCTGCGCGCGGTCGCCCACCACCCGCTGCGGGTCCGCGTCGACCTGCCCGAGCGGGGGCACGAGGAGGCCGCCCGGCTGATCACCCGGCTGGTCCTCGCCCAGTTCCACACCGTCGTACGGGAGCGGCGCGAGCACTTCGCCTGCCTGGTCCTGGACGACGCGACGGGCACCGTCACCGACGGGTCGGTGCGCCGGCTCCAGCGGCTGCGCTCGCAGAACGCGGGCGTGGTGCTCGCCCTGCGCACGATCGGCGACGTCCCGGAGGCGCTGCACGGGCCGCTGTACGGGGCCGTCGGCTGCCGGATGGCGTTCGCCGGCATCACCACCTGGGACGGCAGCAGGTTCGCCCAGACCTGGGGCACCGAGTGGGTGGAGACCACGGAGGTCGCCAAGCACACCGTCTTCGCCGACCAGCCGATGACCCGCGCCATCCACGCCCTGCGCAAGCTGGTGACCGGCAAGGCGGTGACCACGGACGCGGTGACCGTCCGCCAGGTCGAGCGGGAGCGCTGGTCGGCGTCCCGGCTGGCGCACGAGGTACCGGCCGGGCACGCGGTGCTGTCCCTGACGAGCGTGCGGGGCGAGCACGCGCCACCGCTGCTGGTGGATCTGCGGGACTGAAGCCGCGTCCGGGGACCGTACGGTGAGGCAGAATCGGGACAGGCCGTTCATACGCGGCGGCCAAAAGATCACCCCGCCCGTCACGCCGATCACCGTCGATCCCTCCCCGACCTGAAGGCCCCATGCCTCCCACGCTCGCCTCGCTCGTCCATCACTCCGCGCTGAAGCTGACCGTGCGGGCGGGCGAGGGCCGCCTGGACGTGCCGGTGCGCTGGGCGCACGTCAGCGAGCTCGCGGACCCCGTGCCGTACATGGAGGGCGGGGAGCTGCTGCTGATCACCGCGCTCAAGCTGGACGCGGAGGACCCGGAGGCCATGCGGCGCTATGTGCGGCGGCTGGCCAAGGCCGGGGTGGTCGGGCTGGGCTTCGCCGTCGGCGTCAACTACGAGGAGATCCCGAAGGCGCTCGTGGACGCGGCCGAGGAGGAGGGCCTGCCCCTGCTGGAGGTGCCGCGCCGCACGCCCTTCCTCGCGATCAGCAAGGCGGTGTCGGCGGCCATCTCGGCCGACCAGTACCGGGCGGTCACGGCCGGGTTCGCGGCCCAGCGCGAGCTGACGAGGCAGGCGCTGACGGACGGCCCCGAGGGGCTGCTCCGCGCGCTCGCCGCGCAGGTCGACGGGTGGGCGGCCCTGTACGACGCCTCGGGCGCCGTCGTGGCGGCCGCACCGGAGTGGGCGGGCCGGCGGGCTGCGCGGCTCACGGCGGAGGTGGAGCGGCTGCGGGAACGGCCGGCCCCGGCCTCGGCGGTGGCCGGCGGCAGTGGGAGCGGCCCGGATGGCTCCGCGGGCGACGGCCGGCACGACGACCGGGTCGAACTGCACTCCCTGGGCACCGGCCGGCGCCCACGCGCGGCGCTCGCCGTCGGCACCGCCTCGGCTCCAGGCACCGCCGAGCGGTACGCCGTCCACTCGGCCATCGCCCTGCTCACCCTCACCACGGAACGCTCCCGCTCCCTGCACGCGGCGCAGCAGCGGATCGGCGCGGCGGTGCTGCGCATGCTGCTGGCGGGTGAACCGGACCATGCGCGGGCCGTCGCCGGGGATCTGTACGGCGGCCTGCTGGACGCCCCGTTCCGGGTGATCGTCGCCGACTCGGCGACGGCCGCGGCCCATGCGGGCGGTGACCCCTTCGACGGTCTCACCGAGGCCGTCGAGTCGGCGGCCGCCCGGGCCGGGGAGGCCGTGCTGGTGGTGCCCGAGGGCGAGCGGCTGGTGGCACTGGTCACGGACGGCGGCGCGGCCGTGGCGGCGGGCACGCGGTACGCGGCGGCGCTGGAGGCCGCCCGGGCGGCCGGGGGCGTCGGGCCCTCCGACGCCGGCGAGGAGGACGGACTCGTCGTGGGTCTGTCCGCGCCGGCCGGGCCGATCGCGGCGGCGGCCGCGTACAAGCAGGCCGAGCAGGCACTGTCGGTGGCGCGGCGCCGGGGCCGGATCCTCGTGGAGCACGAGCAGCTCGCGGCGGGCTCCGTGCTGCCCCTGCTCGCGGACGACGCGGTGAAGGCGTTCGCGGACGGCCTGCTGCGAGCCCTGCACGAACACGACGCGACCGGCCGGGGCGACCTGGTGGCCTCCCTGCGGGCCTGGCTCTCCCGCCACGGCCAGTGGGACGCGGCGGCGGCCGACCTGGGCGTCCACCGGCACACCCTGCGCTACCGGATGCGGCGGGTGGAGGAGATCCTCGGCCGTTCCCTGGACGACCCGGACGTCCGGATGGAACTGTGGCTGGCGCTGAAGGCGACGTCGGCGGAGTAGCACGACAGCAGGGCCGCAGGCCGCAGGGCCGCAGGGCCGCAGGCCGCAGGGCCGCAGGGCCGCAGGCCGCAGGGCCGCAGGGCCGCAGGGCCGCAGGGCCGCAGGGCCGCAGGGCCGCAGGGCCGCAGGGCCGCAGGGCCGCAGGGCCGCAGGGCCGCAGGGCCGCA
>NZ_JBHWUU010000069.1:0-57052 GCF_042737375.1 Streptomyces sp. NPDC060000 | reverse complement strand
CCCCGGCCCAGACCGGGGCCCCGGCCGCGAGGGTCCGGCCAAGCCTGCGCGGAGCGGTCGCGGCCTGCCGGAAGTTGTTGCCGGGGTGAGGTCCTGCACCCGGGGAGGTAGAGCAGGACCGTCACCCCGGCTCGGGGGGGTGCTGGCTGGAATGCTTTCCCCAGGGGGATCTCGGGGTCAGAGGGCCAGCCGCACCTGTAGTACGTCGAGGGGCCGAATCCTGTTACAGGACGTCGCGGAGGAAGACTCGGGGGGAGGGCGGCGACGGGAGGAAGCGCAGGCCCTGGAGGTCGAAGCGGGACCTCGGGATCAGCCCGGTCATCTTCAGGGGCTTGCCCTCGGCCACCCACCGGGCGATGGCTTCCTTGGCCCGCTTCTCCAGGTCGGCGCGCTCCTCCGCGGAGAGGGGCACGGGCTTGAAGCCGTACACGGCCGCGCCGTCGGCGTTGCTGCCGAGGTCCCAGCCGAGTGTGGCCTCCAGCCGCTGGGCCTGCTTGATGAGCTCGGCCAGGGCGCGGAGGGTGGAGCAGCCGGGGCAGTCGCAGGGCGCGGCCGCGGATTCGGCGGCCGCCGGCTGCTCCGCGGTCAGGGGCTGCTCGGCAGTCGAGGCGTTGAAGCTCGCGACGAGGTCCTGCTCCTCCTCGGCCCGAAATATGGCCCGCCGGAACAGCTCTACGTCGAGCTCCTCGGCCCGCTGCTGCTCGGCAGTGAGCTGATACCAGTGCCGGAGCTCGCGACCCTCCCCCTGGGCGATGAGGCGCTTCACCTCGTAGTAGTTGCGGGTGAGGTTCGGCGGAAGCATGGTGCGCATGGGCCTGGATGACGTCGTCATGTTCGGGGGAACGCCGCGCGGCCGGATTCTGTGACACCCCTGCCTTGCCGCTGCTGCGCCTTGTCGGCGCTCGAGCTCTAGCAAGCCCAGGGACGCGCCGATGCCTGAGCGAAGCGAAGGCATCGGAACTTACTTGATGGTGGTACTTGATCTTCTTACTAAAGGGGCCCAGTCCTCCGGCACCCGGTTCTACGGCGCCCCAGAAACCGGCGACCGGAAAACGGTCCCCGGTGACCGGGGACCGAAAACCGGTCCCCGGTGTGACCAGCGCAGATGCAATAAGACGACCGGCCCCGATTGTGCTGGGGCCGGTCGTCCTGGAACGGGCGGTGCTACAGGCCGCGTCGCCGGCGGGCTGCGGCCCGCTGCTTGTAGATCAGGTTCCGCTCGACGCCGGCGTGCTCGGCGATCTGCTCGGGTGTCCAGTCGTAGGGCGCCTGGGACAGGGCGAACACTGCCTCCTGCATGATGCGCACGGCGACGTCCCGGCGGCCCCGCGCGGCGTAGACGAGCGGCGCGGTCTTGAGGAGCTTCTCCTCGGCGTCCTCGACCCGCGCGATGCCTGCAGCCTCGGCGGCCTGGGCGAGCTCCTCGCCCGAGCCGGTCGGCAGCTCGTGGACATGCTTCTTGTTGCCGAACATCACCGTGGCGAGCGCCTGCCGGTAGCCCATGTTCCCCAGGCCGACGGTCTTGGCTAGGCCAAGACGCTGCTCGTAGAACCACAGGTGCGCAAGCGCCTCGTCCCGCTCGTCGAGGTGGAGGGCAATCTCGGCGTCGACCTGCTCGAGGATGCGGGCCGCCTTCACGACCAGGTCCTCCGCACGGGCGTGGACTGCGTCCTCGGGACGCCCGAGACCGAGCTCCTTGAGGACCTGCCGTTCGGCGTCCTTGCTGATCTGGTCGTAGTTCGGGGCCTTGATGCGCGGGCCGTAAGTCTTGCCAGCCTTGGGCATGGTGGCTGTTCTCCGTCCAACTGTGGCGCGACTCGTGCGCCGTGCGGCGACTGGGGCAACCCCATGCCGCCGCATCGGCAGAACAGTACACCAAGGGAAATGCCCTTGTCAGGGGTGCCGCGACGGCACGGGTACTGACCTGCAGCGGAGTACAGCGAATGCGCGGCCGCCTACGACGAGGACGTAGCCGTTCCCGTCGTGGACGGACTTCTGCCCGGGAGCTGGGTTACTGGGAGTGTCGGTCGTCGCGATCCGGCCGAAGCCGAGGTTCGGGCCCTGCGGGATGCGGGCGGACCACAGCCGGAACGGGCCCAGGCGCAGGTACCGCGGCGCGCGAATGCGGCGGTGCATCGTGACGCGGGTCATGAACGGAGCTCCTTCTGCTGGGCCTTGAATGCGGCCTGCGAGCGCTGGTACGCGGGCCACTCGCTCCGCGGCACGAGGGAGAACGCCCCGACGACGACGGGGCCGAGGATGACCTCGAGGCCGGCTCTCTTCGCGTTCTGCCCCTCGCCGTGCATCGCGAAGGCGACACCGAAGATCAGGGGTGGCGCCGCGGCAGTCACCGGCCATACCCCGGCGGTGAACCGGCCGAGGTCGACGAAGCGTGCCCGGCGGACGGAGAGCAGCAGCTCCAGGGCGAGGAACACGGCGGCCGCCACCCACGAGTCGCCCCACCACAGCAGGGCCGCGACCAGGCCGTACGCGGTCCACTCGCCCAGGAACCGGGCGGCCTTCTTGACCCGGGTCCGGTCCGGCCGGTGGAACCACACGGTGCCTGGGAGCACCGTGATGGAGTCCGGGTCGTCATCGGACCAGGACCAATGCCGCTCGTAGGTGGGGGTCGGGGAAGCCCCGTGGTCGCCGTCGTGCTTGGCCAGGCGCTGGCATTGGACGTCGACGGCGAAGCAGGACCAGGTGGTGCACTGGCGTCGGCGTCTCATCGCCGCCCCCAGGTGCACAGGAACTCGGCCACGCCGTCGAAGAAGCCTTCGGCTACGGCGGCGGCCCAGTCCCAGGCCGTGCGGCGGGCGCGGCGGGCGCGCTTGCCGGGCCTCATCGGGCGGCCTTCCTGTGCAGGTCGCCGTGACGTTCCCGGCTCGCGCGCAGGTCGGCGCGGGTGGCGAGCTTGGCGCACATCAGCGTGCGAGAGGCGACCGTGACGGTGCAGCCGATGCGGGTGCGGTTGCCGCCGAACACCCAGCCGGTCGACACCGGTACGCGCCGGATGGTTCGCCAGCCACCGATCGTGTACCGGCCGAACCGGTGGCCGAAGTCGCGATACCAGCCGCGCGTGGTGTGGCACGGTCCGGCGAACACGCCGAGGGCGACGGTGTATCCGAGGACCGATGCGGCGAAGCCGATGATCCTGTTGCGGCCCTCGACGCGTGTACGGATGGCCTTCGCGCGCAGGCGGTGCTTGCCCACCCACCCGGCGAGATACCACTGGGCGGTCAGAGGGAACATGCGGACACGGCCGGGGGCGGTCATCGAGTCACCGCCATCGGAGCGCGGGCACCGTCGGGGGTGAGCTGGTACTGGCGGCCGTCCGCGTACTTCACCAGGACCTCGCCGGGGAGCTCCGGCCGGCGGACCTTCCAGCCGGCCGCGTAGGACTCCCGCGGGTTGTCCTCGAACCAGCCGTTGCAGACGGTGCACACGAGGAGCAGATTGTGCGACTGGTTGATCCACTCCTCCCGCGCGCCGCCCATGCCGCGGTTCACGCGGTGGTGGATGGTCAGGCCGTCCCGTGTCCCGCAGCGCACGCAGGCGCCGCCGTCGCGGTCGTAGACGATGGCCTTCACCACGTCGGTGGGGCCGGTTCGCCGTCGTGCCTTCACAGCACTGGTCTCCTCGCCTGCCCCGGGCGCCGGACCGCGGGGAACGCGGCCCAGGTGATCGCGTCCGGGGCGAGGCGGGGAGAGTGGACGGCGGCCGCGGCTTACGTCGCGTGCCGATCGCAGCGCCCGCTCGTTGGCCGGGCATGACCGACGGACTGGAGGCAGCCGCTACTCGTGCAGTGGCCGAGGCGGAGTTCTACCTGCTCTCGTCGTCCCCTCACGCGTCGCTCGCCGACATCATGGAGGCCGCGCTCGACGAAGTTGAACGTGACGGCGCAGCGGGGGAGCGGATCGAGGCAGCGTGGCCGGAGCTGGCCCGCATCGAGTGTCTGTACCCCGGGCGGTCGACGACGCGGGAACTGCTCGAGGCCGCCGGCGTCACCGCTCAGGCGCTCGGCCTGGAGGACGGCGACCAGGAGCTCATCGACATGTGGCTGGCCGAGGGCCCGAATCTCAGGTGACGTGATGTGAAACGGCAGCTCAGGCCGCGTCACGTCACCTCGTCGAGAGGCGGGCGAACAGGCTGCGCCCGGTGGGGCGGCGAAGGCCGAAGTGCCGTTCGGACTCGGCGTCGAGGTACTCCCGGCACGCCGTGAGGAACGGCATCGACAGGCCGTGGACGGACGTGTCGACGGGACCGGGCGGGGCGTACAGGTCCAGGCCGCGGACGAGCCGCTCGCAAGCGTCGACGAGCTGCCGGGCGGCGGCCTGGACGTCCGGGCCGCCGTCGAGGATCACCGCGCCCTGGCGGTGTCCGAGGGTCTGCAGGCGCTCGTACGCCGCCTTGCGCTGGGGCTGTCGGGCCGCCGGGGGCAGAGCGGGCCACGTCTCGAGGATGTGCCCGATCTGGTCGACGGGCTCAACGAACTCGGCGTACGACTGCGCACGCCGCTGGTGAATCTGGCGCCAGGCCGCGCCGTCTGGGACACGCTGCTCTCGGGCCGCGGTCGCGCCGGCGCGCACCACGAAGTGGGCGACGGCCCCGCCCGCAGCGGTGACGGCAAACGCGGCGATGAAGGCGGTGGTGGCGTCCATGCTCGTCATTCTGCCGTCTGGCAGGTGCTAGCCAACAGGCGGCGTCTTCGCCCTCAGAGGCGCCCAGAACCGTTCCACCTCCTCATCAGAGGCTCCGAAGGGCTTCACCTCCTGCACGAGGTGCTCGAGAGCGGTCTTGAGGCCACCCAGCGCGTACGACTCCTGAAGGTCGGGGCGGTCGGGATGCTTGGCGGCGGCCTCTTCCTCGATCGTGAGCAGACAGCGTTCCGCGCGGGCGACAGACGTACCGATTACCAGACGGCGGGCGTGCTCTGCAGCCTCGGCGTCTTCGTGGCTGTCGGTGTTCGTGTCCTGTTCCGAGGTCTCCATAGCTACGGCAACGAGGACCTCGAGCGGGGGTTACTCCAGGCAGGTGAGGTGACGCGATACGGATCCGGGGCACCACGTCACCACACCTCTGCCGGGTCAGGCCTTCCGGTGCTCGGCGAGCGCCTGCTCGAGCTCGTCGAGGATCGTCACGATGTCCTCGATCTTCACGTAGGAGATCGAGAACGAGGTGAGACCGTTCGCGAGGACATCGACGTAATACTCGGCGTACGTCAGCTCGTCCTCGTAGCTGTACTGGCCGGGCTCGGCCTGGGCGAACCCGCCGGGCCCCTCGTCGAACCAGTTGACGCCCCAGACCTCTTCCATGGCCTTGCCCAGGGCCGACTTCGGGACATCCTCGAACTCGATCGTGGCGCGCCCGTGGTCATCGAGGCAGGCCTTGCCAGATCCCTCGCCGGGCGTCGCCCAGCGCAGGGTCGGGCCGAAGCACTGGCACCGTGGGTCGGATGTGCTCAGGGCGGGGAACGCCGCGGTGAACGCTTCCTGCGCGGCGAGCTGCTGGTCGTTCCAGTTCATCCGCCAGTTGTCGAGTGCCTGCATAACGTGCGGTCGCACGCTGCTCCCTTCCGCCCGGGGCGCGGGGCCACCGGTCGGCGGCCGCGGGGCGCGCCACGGGCAAGGGGCGCACCCTGCACGGTGTGGAGGTTTTGTGTCCGCTGCCGGGTTACTGGGCGGTCACTGCGGGGCCCGCGGGGGAGGTGACGCGGTCGCACGACTCGTACAGCGAGAACCACTCCTCCGGCTCATCGGTTGTGCCGCCCAGGGCGACCAGGCGGCTCCCGCCGTACGCGCTATCGGCCAGGAACGTCATGGTGGCGCGCATGTCCGGGTCGGCGATTCGGTCCGCGTCGGCGACGACTGCGACGTACTGCAGGAGGCCGCCCATGCTGTCGGGGGTGGTGTTCCACACGGCGAACGCCATGATGCGCTGCGGGCCCTCGAGGTCGTCGGCCCACCAGGCGCCCCGCTGGAGATCGAGCCTGCCGGGCAGACAGGCGTTGTCGATGAACCGGGCGAGGATGCGCCAGACGCTCGCCGACGTCGACCGGTACGGGGCGAAGGAGACAGCGAACCGGGGGCCGTCGCCGAACGGGCGGGGGCAGGACACCAGGGCCGTCCACGCGACGAGGACCGCGGCCGCCGTGTGGTTGTCGAGGCCCGGGATGCGGGCAGCGATCCGGCGGGCGTCGGGGTCGGCGACGACGTCGAGGGCGGCGCGCAGCTCCTCGTCGAGGACCAGGCCCAGGACGTCCTCGGCGAACCCGCTGGGGGTGTCTCGCCAGAGCTCGTACGCACTGCCGGTGTGCCGGTCGAGGGCAACCATCACGTCCAGGAGCACCGAGTCGTCCAGGGCGGCAACGTGGGTGAGCCGCTCGTCGACCGGCAGGTTGAGCAACCGGTGGGCGAGCTCCGCAGACTCCACGGCCGGCTGCGCGATCCGGTGCGGGCGGTTGAAGGTCCGGGCCTTGGAGGCGAGCGCGGCGCAGCGGGTGAGCGGGATGTACGTCATGGGCGCGCACCGTAGAGAGCACGGGTGCTTGCGTCGCGCCCCAGCGGGGCCCCGGGTCCGAGCTCGTCAGTCCAGCACGTCGTATGTCCCCGCCGGCCAGTCAGCAAACAGCGTGTGCTGCACCTCAGTCCGCTCCGGCGTCCACTTCGTCGCAGCCCAGTGCAACTCGGCAGGCTCGTAGGCGGTCAGGACGCGCTCCTGGTACCCGTTGAAGTTACCCGGGTCGGACGCGATGCCGATGTAGACGGGCGCGTCGTCGGGGAGGTCCTTGATCGCGTCGCGGAGGCGGCCAGCCGTCCAGACCTCGGGCGAGTGATCGTGGGTGTCAGCCATGACGGAAGTATCCCAGTTGATGCTCTTCGCAGAGGCGCATGCGCGCCGAAATCGAGGCCGCCTCGCGAGCTACTTGGCACTTGGTTCGTCGCTCGTTAAGGGCACCCCATGGCGAGGGACCCCGCGCGCGGGGTCCACGGGGAGGTGGTCACGCGTCACCAGGCACGGGATGCGGCTGTGCCCCGGCCGAGGAGTCGTCCGGCCGGGGCACAGCGTGGGGTGAATCAGGCTTCGGTGCCGCCGCTGGTGCCGGGCGAGCACTCGGGGTCGAAGATGTTGCAGTCACCGCCGGACGGGTCCGACGGCATGGGCGCGGTCGGCGACGGAGTCGGCTCCGACGGTCGGCTGGTGGCCGGGTCGCTGGGCGACGGGTCCGCGGGCGCGGTCTTCGTCGGGCCGGGCTTCGGGTCGCTCGAGGAGTCGCGGTTCTGCACGACGACGATCGCGAGCATCGCGACGACCAGGACCAGGGCGAGGCCCAAGCAGACGACCATCACGCGGAGCAGGCGCTCGCACCGCGGGCACGGGGTCTCTCGGGAGCAGGGGGCGGGCTTGGGACAGACGGGCTCGGACACGGGTGACCCTCCGGTACGGGAACTGGGGGACCGGACGGTGTCCGCCGCGGGCGCCTTACGTCGCGCGCTGCCCTCCGGGGCCGTCACCGCTTGCTCAGGGAGACGCGGGGCGGCGCGGCCGGCGCCTTCGCGGCGGGCGCCTTCGGCGGGGCGGCGGGCTTCCGCGCGGTGCTCGAGCCACTCCCGGAATGGTTGGTACCAGCGTGCGCCGCGCCCCCGGACCCGTACGGCAGGCACGTCACGGGGTCCACCGTGCCGACGGCGTACCCGGGGCAGCGGCGGGAGCGGCCGTCGCTGTCGTCGTCGATGTCGACGTCGGCGACCAGGATCGCGAACAGCACGACCAGGCCGAACACGAGGACCCCGGCGGCGGCGGAGACGATCAGGCGGGACGTGCGGTCGTCCCGGAGCTTGGTCATGGGGAGCTTGGTCATGGCGTGGCCTTCCAGGCGCGGAGTGATGAGGCCGCGGATCGTGGAGGCCGTGGGCGTCTTGCGTCGCGTGCTGCCTACAGTCGGAGGCATGAGTGAGATCCCGGAGCCAGAGCCGGCCCGCCCGTGGCGGCCGGAGGACGGGCCGCGCCCGGAGGTGAAGACCTGGCCGCGCGGCGACCGCCCGGCGCTCGAGGTTTGGTCAGCCGGTAGGTGGCGGTACGCGCCGGTCATGGCGCGGCAGAACTGGGCGGACGGCACGGTCCGCTACCAGGTCGATGTGGACCTCCGCGGAGACACGACGGTCGTGATCCGCACGTACCAGTGGCCACAACCCGGGTTGCGGAAGGGCTACGACAGCGGCTCCACGCCGTCCAGGACGGGCGACGGGCAGCGCCAGGGGGGAATGCCGCGGGCGCGGCCCCGTCGGGCGTAGACGGGCCGTCAGGGCGTTCGGTCCTACCGCGGCGGCTCCTCGTCGGCGAGCCGGTCGAGGTCGGCGTCCAGGGCGGCAAGGTCCGGCTGCTCGAGGAGTTCGCTCATGGCGGCCTCCCGCATCTCCGGCTGGTAGGCCGCGGTCACCTCGTCCGCGGTGACGCCGAGCCCGCGGGCGAGCTGGGCGGTCTGCGCGTCGTCGAGGCCGTTCGTCGCGGCGATGGCGGCCCACACGCGGAACCTCTTCTGCGCCTCCTCGTCCAACTCCCAGCCCATGGCGCGGGCGTGGCGGCACATCCAGTCGTAGAACGACTCCGCGGTCATCAGTCTCCGATCTCGAGCGGGGGGCGGGTGCGCCCGGGTCAACGATCCCGCGGCCCGGGGCGGCGGGTGGCCGTTCGCGGAAACAGCGGCGCCTGGCCGCCGCGGTGAAGTGGCGCGCGGATGGCGATGGGCGTAGACCGGAGGTATGGCTGGCACGCAGCGGGCCTGTGCGATGTGCCGCGAGCCGCTGCCCTCGGGCTCGGCGCCGCGGCGGCGGTACTGCTCGGTCGCGTGCAAGTCGGCTTGGTTCCGGCGATTCCGCCGCTACGGCCGTGGCCTGGACCTCATGGCCGACCACACGATCGGAACCGGACCCGCCTGCCGGACGTGTGGCCGCCGTCTTGCTCCCGGATACTTCACCCGCTCTGACCAGGTGTTTTGCTCTGGCGCCTGCCGGACGGCGGCCTGGAGGAAGCGCGAGCGGGCAGGTTCGGCGGAGATTGCCGTGTGACGGCTACGCGATCCGGTGGCCCACCCCGCCGACAGGAACGCCCAGCGCCCAGCGCTCGGGGAAGCTGACGCAACCCCGACGCCCGGCTGCCCACAACCATGATCAGGTGCTTAGCGTTACTGGCTGTCCCGTGCCGAGAGGCCGTCAGGCGGCGGTGCCGACGTCGTCGCGGGCCAGGGGGACGGCGCCCTTCGCGGACTTGAGGGCCTGGCGGGCGGCGACTAGGTCCGCGCCCTCGACGCCATGGTCCCGGCAGGTCTTCCACCAGCCGTGCGTGTGCACGTAGGCCGTCGCCTCGAGGAGCTCCTCCCACAGCTTGTCGAACGCCGCGGCGTCGGCCGGGTCCCAGCCGGGGGAGGCCGCGCGGCCGGCTCGCTCCCGGCCCCGGTCGGTCACCTCGGGCCACCCCTCGTGAGGCTCACGCGACCAGGGGAGGCGCGCCTGGAGGCTGTGGAGCTCGGCGTACAGCTCCGCGGCCCGGCGCTGCGCGTCTCGGAGTTTCTGGGGGAAGTCGTGCGGGTCGAACGGCGTCTCCTCGGCGGGGGCCTGCTCGGGGGGAGGGGTGGCGGTGCTCATCCTTCGGAGCCTAGTTCGAGTCGCTGACAGCACTCGCCCTCGGCGCGGGCCCTGGCCTCATCCATCGGGGTCGGCATGTGCACCCGGACGGGCGGGGCCAGATACTCCACGATGACCTGCCCCAGGTGCGCCCGGAGCGCCCGCTCGTACCCCTCACGCATGGGCGGGTCGGCGACCATGGCGTTCCAGTGGTTGCGCGGCACCATCTGCCGGTAGCCAACCTCCTCGCCGTTCACGGTGGCTGTGACGCTGAGGACGACGGGCGCGGGGAACGGGTCCTCCGCCTCGATCGCGGTCGGCGCGGTGCAGGGCGGGGTGTGTTCGCTCATGCCCTGGGAACGGCGCGCGGCGGCGGCCTGTGACAGCCACCCAGTACGGCGCGCGCTGGCTCTCCTCGAGCCGCGCGGCGAGGAGACGGAACGCGGCGGCGGCCTCGCGGAACTGGCTGCCCGGGAGATACGCGCGGAAGCGCTGGAACGGGGTGATGGTCTCCCGGAGTTGGCGGCCGATGTCGAGGCGCGGGGGGAACGTCTGGTTGCTCATGCCGGGGGGAACGTCGGGCGGCCCCGGGCTGTGACAGGGCCCGGGAACGACGGCGGCCCCGCCCGAGTGGGCGGGGGCCGGGCGGCCGGTCAGGCGACCGTGGCGTACTCCTCGGCGCTGCTGAGGAGCTCGTCCATCCGGTAGAGCTGGCACAGGTAGTCGGCGGCCAGGGCCTCCCCGTCGACGTCGAAGAACTGGGCGAGCACCAGTCCGGCCATGAGCGGGGGGACGACGTCGGCGGGCTGCTGGAACGCGCTCGTGCGGGAGCCGTACCAGGGGTAGGAGGCGCGGAAGCCGACGAGGACACCGGCCTCGTTCTGGGTGAGGCGCAGGCCGTCAGAGACCCGCTTCCAGGTGCGGGCCTTGCCGGTGAGGCAGTTGGATGGCTTGTCGGCGGAGAACTCGTTCCCGCCCTTGGGGCGGCCGGTGGCCGGGTCGATCGGGCGGACGCCACGCGTGTTGATCCGCTCGCCCTCCTTCCAGCCGAGGGCCTGCGCCATCGTGGTCTGGCGGACGTTCGCGGCGGGCGTGGGCAGGTACGACAGGCGGCGGGAGGCCAGGAAGAACACCCGCTCGCGGCGGGAGGCGAGCCCGAACTGGGAGGCTTCGAGGGTGCCGTGGGTGGTCCAGTACCACTCTCCCTCTTCCTGGCCGCCGCGCAGCTCCAGGCGGATGTCGTCGAGGATCTGCTGCGGCAGTCGGCTGGACTGCTCCATCGCGATGAACTGGAGCGGCGCGCCAGCGGCCTGCATGCCGAACGCCCAGAACAGCAGCTCCGCCATGAGACCGATACGGGCGTCGGTGAGCGGGGCGAGCTGGGCGCGCAGCTCGCCCCAGGTGACGCCGGAGCGCGGAGCGAACCCGTCGTGGTAGCCGAGTTCGTCGCAGGTGTCGCAGCCCTCGCACCAGTCGTCGAGCTCGTTGCCGGGGAGGAACCCGCCCGCCTCGGAGGTCTGGGCGAGAACTCGGCACAGGGTGAAGATGTTCACCTCATCCTGCCCGGAGTGCTTCCCGGCGGGCGAGAAGGAGGGGCAGGGCGGGGAGACGATGAGGCCGCGCACATGGCGCAGGGCGTAGTGCTCGGGGTCCAGGGTGGTGATGTCGGCGCAGATGCGGAAGTGCCCGGCAGCGCGGGCGGTGGCGCATGCGTCCTTGGAGATGTCGATGCCGACGGCGTCCACGGCGACACCGAGGACGGCAGCGATGCCCTCGGACCAGCCGCCGGGGCCTGCGAACAGCTCGATCACGCGGATGGGGTCGCCGGGCAGCGGGTCAAGAAGCCAGCGGCCGGGGAACGGGGAGGCGGCGGCGTCGAGGACAGCGAGGACCTTGGCCGGGATCGGCATACCGTTCTTGCGGGCCAGGGTCGCGACGTGAACGGCGGTTGCGACCGCAGGGGGCAGGGTCCTCATCTGGTGTTCCTCTTCTTCGCTGGTTCCCGTCGGCGGTGCTCTCCACCAACACGCCGAATAGTACACCAAGGGAAATTTAGAGGGATGCGAACAGGGAAAACGCACAGCCCGTTTCCCTGGGCTGTGCGTTCCGGTGGGGCGGGTCAGGCAAATGTCGCGGCGCGCGCCTGCCCCTCGAGCACCTGGGCGGCGGCCTCGACGTCGGCCCGCAGGTCGACCCCAGCGCGCCGGAGCTCCTCGAGCAGCTCCCCCGTGGTCGGGTCGTGGCCCTGGTCGCCGGCGGCGACGTGCCCGGCGACCTTCGTACGTAGCGTGAGGAGTTCGGTCTCGACGGCCAACAGCCGGCGCAGCAGCATCGGCAGCGCGGTGCGGGAGTAGTTGCCCAGTGCCTCGGTCGTGCGGCGCCCGGCGACCGTGTCGGCGTGCACCTCGGCGACGTCCAGGGCGAGGGAGAACGACGACGGGGGGCCAGGGCGCAGCATGCCGTCCAGCTCGGCGAGCAGGTCGGGCGTGGCGGGTTTCAACACGGGGTGTCTCCGATTCGAGGGAGGGGTGCGCCCGGAGCTGTGTCGGGCCCCGGGCGCGGCGGTCAGCGGGCGAGGTGCGGGGCGAGGGAGACGAGGAAGTCGACGCCGACGCCGTGGAGCTCGACGGAGGCCAGGGTGGTGTCGCGGATCCGGGCGGCGGAGTCGGCGGCCGGCGCGGCGTACCCGTACACGCCGGGCCGGGACCCGAACGCAATGCCGCCCTGGTCGGTCTGCTCGACGTCCACGTACTGCGCGAGGAACGCGGCCATGCGGCGCGGCAGACGTCCCCGGACGTCCCGTATGGGCCAGGTCTTCGGCTCGAGCGGCTTGCCGGGCAGGAACCGGGCCACGGCCCGCTCGACGGCGCGCACCGGGCCCTCGATCTGGACGTCGCACGCGGGGTTCGAGCCGTGCAGGGTGGCCGAGTAGCGCAGGCCGGACGACGACCAGGTGACGGTGGACGTGTTCACCAGCAGGCCGCCCCGCTCGTACGTCGCTGCGCCCTGGGCGCGCATCCCGGTGCCGATCTCGTAGAGCAGCTCCAGGCGGGCGCAGGATGCGTCCTCGCGGGCGCGGGCCGCCTCGTCGTCGACGACGGGCAGCACCAGGCGCAGGATCTCGCGAGCGACGGCGTCCGGGCGGGTGGTCTTGAGCGTGAGGTCCGGGCGGGTCGGCTCGCGGTCGGGGAGCATCCACCCGATCTCGGTGGTCCAGTTGGTGGCGTTGGCGACCAGGACCAGGGCGCGCGCGCCCTGAACCAGGCGGACGCCGGGGTGCCGGGCGGTCCACCACGGGGAGAACGGCTCGACGGTCCAGGGTGAGCCGGCCCGCGCGGGCAGCAGCGCCGCGACGTGCTCGGCGAGGGTGCGGGCGGGGCAGGTGGTGCGGGCCGGGGCGGTGACGGTGCTCATGTCGTGGGGCCTTTCGAGGGGGCCGCGCCCCAGCGCGAGGGGCAGGGGCGCGGCCGGACGGGTGAGGGTCAGGCCAGGTGCGCGGCGGCGGCGAGCAGGAAGTCGATGCCGACCGGGCCGACCTGGGCGCAGACCCGGGTGCCGTCGTCGATGGGGTCGCCGATCTCGGCGCGGGAGGGGAGCGCGATCCACCCGTGCAGGTCCCGGTAGCCGCCGAACTCGACCTCGTCGGCGTCGACCGGGCGGAGCTGCGGGAACCGGTCCGTCAGGTGGCGCGTGAACGGGCTACCGGCGTCCGTGGAGACGTGGCCGTCCATCGGGGGCAGCAGGACCGGCAGCGCGCCGTACAGGCCGCTCACGGGGCCCTCGTAGGTCAGGGAGTAGTTCGCACCAACGCCGTGCGACCACACGGCCCACTCTGCGCCGCTCGCGGACGTCCACTCGACGCCGGGGCCGTCGGGCCGCTCCGCGCTGCGCGGGTACATGCCCTGGTCGATGAGGTGGAACCCGAACTCGGTCAAGGCCGTGCCCTTGTAGTGGAGGACGTTCCGCCACCCCTTCTCGGCCTCGGTCGTCCGGATCGTCTCGGCGTCCAGGTCGGCGAGGATCCAGCGCACGGCACGGGAGGCGAGCACGGCGACAGAGGCCAGGTCGGTGGAGTCGACGACGGCGTCCGGGGTGACCGGGAACAGGCCGGGCCGCTCGGCGTACAGCTCCACGCGGTTCCCCTCCTCGACGACGAGCAGGGAGCGGCGGCCGTCGGTGATCCGGGCGGTCGCAGCGTGGTTGCGCATGCCGTAGGGGGCGGGGCCGACCGTCCACGCCTTGCCCCGGCGGGCGGGCAGGAGGGCGGCGAGCGGGGCGGCGGTGGTCGCCTGGGCGATGGCAGAGATCACGGGGTGTTCCTCGCTTCGTGGTTGGTCCGGCGCGGTGCTCTCCGGCCGGGGTATGGGGTCACGCGGGGGGTGCTTGCGTCGCCCGGGGCCCGGGGCGCGTGGCCCCGGGCCGGGGTGGTCAGCCCATCTGCACGGTGGGCGGCTCGAACACGACGGTCAGGGTGTCGGTGCTGTCGAGGGGGTCCACCAGGTAGGACACGTGGTCGGTGAGGGCCTCGTCCGCGCTGGAGAGGTCGACGGTTTCGATCTCCTCGGTGCGGCCGTCGAAGAACGTGACCCGCGCACCATCCGCGTACCAGAAGTAACCGTTCTCCCACTCGGTGGTGGAGAACACGGCGCGCAGGGGCTTGCGGGTGTCGCCGTCCTCGGCGAGCACTTCCCGGATGGCTTCCAGGATCACGGCGGGCAGCTCGGCCTCGCTCCGTTCCTGCAAGATGCGTCCGGCCTCGGCGTAGAGGCTGCTCAGCTCGTCGGTGTCCAGGGTGTCCAGGGCGAGCAGGGCGGGCGCGGTGGTCATGTCGGTACGTCCTTCGGTGAGTTCGAGGGGGGCGGGGCGTGGGGCCACGCCCCGGGGCGACTCGTACGTCCGGCCCCGGGGCGCAGCGGCTCTACAGGCCGAGGGAGAGCACGAACAGGGCGAGGGCGTCGCCCCACTCGCTCATCTCTTCCGGGGTGTGGGGGGCGTTCTCGGGGAGGCGTTCGAAGAACACGAGGTGCTCGTCGCCGGTCTTGCGGTCCCCGATCATCAGGTCACCGGTGGGGCCGTCGCCGTCGACGTACAGGCGCAGGGAAACGCGGTCATCGGTGGTGAAGATCAGGCCCCATCCGCCGAGGTAGCTCGACTCTGAGTCCCAGCCCGCCCCGAGGGATCGGGCGGTGGCGCGCGCGTAGTCGGAGAGGGGGTAGCTGTACTCCGTGCCGGGGGCGGGGTCGTACGGGGCGGGGGTGGGGGCGGTGCTCATCGCGGGTGTTCCTCCGGTTCGTGGTTGGCCCGGCGTGCTCTCGCCGGGTAGTACGCCGGGCGGGGGGATCCTGTGACGCCCCCGCCCGGCGGCGCAGGTCAGCGCTGGGCGTCGAGGTCGCGCAGAACGCGGGCGAGGTGTTCGGCCAGGGCCTGGAGGCCGTTCAGCGGCTCCGCGCCCTCGAGGGCGACGGTGTCGCCGCCCTTGCGCTGGACGGACAGGACGTCGTCCATGTCGACGTCGACGTGGAACGTGGCGTCGCCCCGGTAGATGGCGGAGCCGTCGCCCCACACGGTGGATTCGGCGTACCAGCCTTCACCGAGGAGCATCACGGCGGCGTGGGCGATGTGGGCGAGGGTGAGCGTCGGGACGTACGCGTCGATGGGGAGCGCCCCGGGGGTGTCCTGTGCGGCCTCGTCGGTCTCGTCGTCGTCGCCCTGCTCGGCGGCGTACGTGCGGTCAGCGCAGCTCCCGCACTCTCCGTCGTAGCCGTCGCCGTCGAGGGGCTCCCGGCACTCCTCGTTACGGCACAGCTCGTCGTCCTCGTCGTCCTCGTCGTCCTCGACGTCCGGGGGGATGAGCCGGCCGTCGCCGTAGCCCTCCAGTTCTTCGAGCAGCGCACCGTCGACCTTGTCGAGGTGGCCCAACCCGTCGAGTGCGATGGTGCCGATGGTGAGGCCGTGGCGCTCTACCCGGAACTCGATGTCGATCTCGTCGTCAACGACGCATCCGAGGTTGGTGACGACCTCCGCAACGTCGGCGGCTTCGGTCTGGATCATGACGGTCGCGGGCATGCGGACGTCGAAGCGCATGGGGTGTTCCTCCAGTTCGTGGTGTCCGGCGTGCTCTCGCCGGGGATTGGGCCGGGCGGGCGGGGCTTGTGTCGCGCCCGCCCGGCTTGGCAGGTCAGCGCTGGTTGTCGGGGCGGCCGTTGTCGACGCGGACTTCGTCCTCAAGGCGGAGGCGCTTCTCCCAGACCTTGAAGACCTGGCGCAGCCAGTCCTCCGTGCGCTCCCACTGGTGCGGGCCGTCGGCGTGCAGGAGGTGCAGCGCGTGCGCCTGCTCGGCCTCCCGCTGGGCGAACTGCGCGAACTTCGGGCGGGCCGAGTTCAGGGGGCGAGGGAACGGGAGCTCGCGGTCGACGAGCGGCACCAGGACGTACTCCCCGAGTTCGGCGGGGAACCGGGCGGCCGGGTGGTCCACGGCGATCTGCTCGGCCATGAACAGTTCCTCCGTGGCCTCCGTCGGCAGCTCCTCGTACGCGCCGGGCGGGACCGCCTCGAACTCGCGGGCGGCGGCGTCCAGGCGCTCAGCGATGCCCAGCAGGGCGGCGCGGATGGCGGGGTCGGTGGTGAAGCGGTCGCGGGCGATCTCGGCGACGACGCGGGCGCGCTGGGCGGCCTGGGCGTACTGGCCGACGAACGGGGCGGCGGTGGTGGTCATGGGTGTCTCCGTCTTCGGGGTGTCGAGTGGGGGCCGGGGCGCGGCGGGGGAGGGCCGCGCCCCGGCGGTCAGGGGGAGGGGTCAGGCGGCGGCGCGTGCGGCGGCCGGGCGGCCGAGGCGGAGCGCGGCGAGGAAGTCGGCCACCTGCTCGTTCTTCGGGGTGAAGCCGGAGAGGGCGACGGCGCGGATGTCCTCGCGGGTCCACAGGGCGACCGCGATGACGCGGTGGCGCTTCTTCCGGGCGAGGTCACCGGAGCGGGAGACGGTCAGGCCCTTCTTGCCGGGGCGCTTCTTCGTGGTGGTGCCCTTGCCCGCCTCGCGGTCGAGGCCGTTCGCCTTCTTCGTGATGGTGCCCGCGTAGGTGTGGGCGACGAGCGGGGCGACGCCACCGGCCATCAGGTGGGCGGAGGCGGGGGCGGGACCGGCGGCAACTGCCTTGATGGCGTTGCGGATCTCGCGCTGGGCGCGGATGCGGGTCCGGAGGGCGGAAGCTGCGCGGTGGCTGCGGGCACTGGCCATGTGGTGTGTTCCTCGGTTCCTTCGTTGGTTCGTCGGCGGTTGCTCTCCGCCAACAAGGAAATAGTACACCAAGGGAAACCGTGAGGGGAACACATGATCCGATCGGATCTGAGTTTCCGCAGATGAGACCACACCCGACCCGTCGCCTGGGGTCGGGTGTGTTGCCTCTGGCTTACTGTTTTGCGCGCTCAGAACAGGGCGTCGTCCTGCGGGGTGGACGCGACAGCCGGCCTACGGGTGCGGGTGGCGCGCGGGGCGGGCGGCTCCTCCCCGAACAGGGCGTCGGTGCCGTTCGAGTGCGCCACGGCGTCCACGCGGCGGGTGACGGCACGGGCGTCCACCAGGGCGAGCGGCGCAGCCGGGTCGAAGTCGGCGCGGCGCATGGTGGACCAGTCGACGCCCTCGACGCCTGCGGCGCTCACAGGGCCTCCCCCGTCCCGGCGTCGGTGCGCCACTGGGCAGGGATCACGCACACGAAGCTCGGGCCCTGCCAGACCGCGCAGCAACGGCGGAACCCGTCGGCGTAAGGCACCGTGAAGTAGCCCATGTGCACGATCTCGTGCCATCCCCGGTAGTCGCTCACCCGCTCGTCGAAGGTGGAGCAGCGCGGGCAGCCGCACGGCCGGTCGGCGAGCGCCGCCGGGGTGGCGGTGAACGGGTACGGCAGAGCGTGCGGGACGGCCTCACCGACGGCCAGGAAGGGGTTCGGGAGAGCGCCGACGATCAGGTCCCCGGTCTGCACGTCGCGGGCGCGCACGAACCGCATGGCGGCTGCGTCGAACCCGTTGGGTAGGAAGTGCGCGTCAACGAACTGGTCCAAGGCCCGTACCGGCTTCGGGGCGGGCGGCCGGCTGTACTCGTCGGTGGGCACGGCGAGGATGTGACAGGCGCGGTCGAGCGTGAACATGAGCATCCGATCAGGGACGGGCCGGGGCGCGGGGTGCGCCCCGGCGGGCGGGGGAGCTGTCAGGCGGCGATGGTGAGGCGGGCGCGCGGGTTGGCGGCCTCCTCGCGCATCTCGCGGGCGGTGTCGCGCACCGTGGCCATGACCTCCTCGGCCTGGCCCGGGGTGAGCCTCTCGGCCCCCTCGCGCGGGCCCTCCTCGGCCTCGACGACGGCGAACACGGCGGCGAATATCTCGGCGGCCAGGAGGCGCGTTCCCTTCACGCGCTGGGCGACGGAGCCGGGCCGGGCGGCGTCGAACTCCTCGCGGGCCGCTGCGACCTTCTGGCCGTAGTACAGGGCGGAGCCCCACCCGTTCTTGACGTACTCCGTGCGCACGGTCGTCTCGGCGATGTGCAGCCCGTCGCGGATCGCGCGGTTGGCCTGCCCGCGCTCCATCAGGCCCTCGCGCACGTACTTGTTCACGACGTCGCGGGCGGCTCGCTCGGTGGTGCTCATCTTCCGGGCCATGGGGTGGGTCCTCTCGTGTGCTGTACGGGGGCCGGGGCGCGGTGCTGCGCCCCGGCGGGGACGGGCGGGTGTGTCAGGCGGTGCGGGCGGCCTGGGCGGCGGCCTTCGCGGCAAGGCGGGCGTCGGCCCACGCGTGGACGAGTGCGGTACTGGCCTTCCCAGCGGCTTCGCCCGGCGTCGCGCCGGACTCCAGCGCGGCCATGTAGCGGCGGGCGATCCCCTCGGCGGCCACGGGACGGGTGAACGTCTCGACAAGCTGCTCGAGGTCCAGATGCGGGAACTCGTCGTGCAGCGCGCGGGCGGTGACCCCGGCGATCCGGCCGACAGCGTCGGCGAGCTGCTCGACCTGGGCGGCAGTGAGGGGTGCGCTGGGCATGGCGTGTTGAGCCTTTCGGGACGAAGGGGCCGGGGCGCGGGGGCGCGCCCCGGCGGGGGCGGTGGGTAGGTCAGCGGCTGGTGTGGCTTGCGTCGCGCTGCGCGCCGCACACGCGGTTGCCCATGCGGTGGCAGTCCCACCCGGACTCGTCCTCTTCGATCCGACCGTCTCGGTTGTCGTCGCCGAGCGCGTCGGCCTGCCCGTCGATCCAGCCGTCAGCCCACGCGACGGTGCCCGGGTCGTTCGCGTCGCCGGTGACGTTCGGGTGCGTCGGCGTGGTCCCGTCGCCGAGGTCGCGCACACCTGCCACCCATCCGGCGTTGTACGCGGTCACCGCGTCCGCGCTGCGGTCCGTGTGGGGCCGGAAGTCGTCCGGGGTCGCGTCGGACGCCGTGATCGTGCCCAGGCCGCCCAGGATGAGCACGGCGGTACCGGCGGCGAGCAGGGATGCCGGGCGGGGGCGACGGGCCAGGATGCGGCCGAGACGCGGGAAGCGCTGCATGGGGTGTTCCTTCGTTCGCTGGTTCGGGCCCCGGTTGCTCTCCGGGACCGTGGGCGGTGCGCCCTGCGCCCGTTCCGGCAGACAGCCGGCCCAGGGGCGGGGCGCACCGCCCGCCGGGGGGGGGGTGGCGGCGGGCGGTGCGGGTCGGGGTTACACCAGGGCGACGCTCACCAGGACGGCCGCGAAGTACGTGTCGGGGGTGTGCGCGTCGCCGATGTCGATTCCCTGGAAGGCCCAGTCGGCGGCGATGTCCTTTGCGAGTTCCGCACGGCCCTTGAGCAGGGCGTCGCCGACGCTCACGGCCACGACGGAGAACCAGTCGAGACCGGAGTCACGCAGCGACACCCACGGGGCGTTGGAGCTGTCGCCGACACGGACGACGTCGGAGAGGACGTCGCGGATCTCGAAGCCGGCGGTCTCGCGGTCGGTGTAGACGACGGTGAACTTGCGGGGCGTCTTGTCCAGGGTCAGCAGCATGGTGTGTTCCTCGCTTCGTTGGTTGGCCCCGGTTGCTCTCCGGGGCGACGAGAAGAACAGTACACCAAGGGAAATCCAGCGCACCACCGCATCGACAAGAAACGCGAGGAAATGCAGGTGAGGAGCTGGAAAGTCGCGCGGCCCCCCTCTCTAGATTTCCCTTGGTTGACTATTCCTCGGGACGGCTGTACGTTCAGGGCACGCCACTAAGGCGGGGTCGGGGCGAGCATCCCCGGCCGAACCAACAAACCGAGGAGCACCCGATGGCTGCTGAGCCCCAGAAGACCGGCATCAAGAACGCGGACGAACCCATCACCCTCGCAACCGCGTACGGCCTGACCGTGACGGTCGAGAAGAAGGACCGCGAGAACCTCACCAGTTACGTGGTGCGCGTCGCGATCCCCGTTCCCGCCGCGTACGCCGATACCGAGCTGGGCCGCGCCATCGCGGGCGACACCCTCACGCTGCTCTGGACCAAGGCGAACCGGAAGGGTGCCCGGGGCCGCCTCGAAGACGCCACCGTGGGGAGCGCCACCGACTCACGCAAGGTGCGCACCCTGCGGGACGTCACCGCCGCAGTCGAGACCCTGGGCCACAGCTCGAACAAGTACGCCCGCGACGCTGCGCCCCTCCCGGAAGACGTCGTCGACGCCCCGCACGCCGTGTTCGTCGACGGCCGCCAGGTCCACGCAGGCATCCCGGCCGCGCACGTCCGCACCATCGTCGCCAACCGACGCTTCCGGGGCTGGCTCGTCCACCAGGACGCCGAGAAAGCCATCTGCTCCGACGATCGCCGCTACGTCCCCTTGCAGCCGGCCCCCGCCGACGAGACGCCCGCCCCGGCCGCCGACGAGCGCCAGCACGTCCGGATCGTCAACGACGGCCCCGCCGAGATCATCCCGACCCGCCAGGCCCTGGACGAGATCAACGCCGCGATGATGCAGCCGGAGGTGAAGCGCACCGTCAAGCGGATGTCCGCGAGCCAGTCGACCGCCCACATCGTCTACCGCGACGGCCGGACCGTGTACCTGCGCCCCGCTACCCCCGGCGACACCTTCCAGGCCCCGGAGCGCCCCACGGACGCCGAACTGACCGGCGATATCGACGCCGGACTCGCCGACTACTACGCCGAGACCTTCCCGGCCGTCGCCGACGGTTCCGCGCTCCCCGTTCGCGCCGACATGATCCGGCCCGGCATGGAGGTGATCGCGGCCCACCTGGACGAGGCCCGCACCGTCTCCGCCGTCACGGCGTTCGTCGGCCCCGGCGCGCCGTGGGTCCGCCCCACCTGGACGTTCCGCAGCCACGACGAGAGCACCACCGGCAGCACCTACCCGCCGGAGATGCACCTGATGGTTACCCGCGCCTCCCTGGACGCCGTATTCGGCCCCGCCCCCGCCGAGGACGCCGCCCCTGCCGCTCCGGTCGACGAGAAGACCCGTCGTTGGGCCGAGGGGTTCGCCGCGAAGTGGTGGGCCGAGCAGCACACCGGGGAGCCCACCGACGCCGCCCTGGCCGCCGTGTTCGCCCACACGGTGAAGCCGCCGAAGCGTGAGGCGTACCCGCTCATTCGCGAGGCCATCACCGCCCTCACGCCCCCGGCGGCCGCCGCACCCCTGTTCGCCGCTCTCGCCGCCCGCGAGGCCGCCGACGAGGCCGCCGACCTGACGCCGTCCAGCCTTCACCGGCTCATCAACCACATGGAGACCATGCCGCTCGCCGCGCCCCCCGCGCTGCACGAGAGGCTGCGCGCGGCCCGGGACACCGCCGAGGGCGCGTGGGAGTCCCTGCGGGTCGCTCACAGCCTGCCCGCCAAGAACGCCGCCCGCAGTGCCGCAAAGGACGCCATCGTGCGGGCACGCGCCGCCATCCTGGCCGTCCAGCCGCACGCCAGCCGGATGCACGGCACCGACATGCCGCACACCGCCGACAGCATCCGCGCCGCCGCGCTCGCCTACATGCACGTCGGGGCCACCCCTGACGAGACCGACGCCATCGAGAGCGGCACCCCCGAGGTACGCGTCGACTGCCGCCCCGACACGGGGACCGGGTGGATGGTCACCGCCCGCGTCACCGCCGGCATCCGGGACGTCGGCTGGTTCCTCCCCGCGCACCCGCCCATCGTCGTCAAGTTCCGCAGGGTCGACGGCCGCCAGAGCCCCGCTGACAACGCGCGCAAGGTGATCGGCTCCATGCTCCGCGTGGACGTGCCCGTCAAGTACAAGGACGACGCCCGCCGCTGACCCGCCCGGCGCCGCCCGGCCGGATCGGGTCGGGCGGCGCCCTCGAGGCCCCATACGCGCCCGCGCGCGTGTGGACGGTCCAGAAAGTCCAGAAAGCCGCGTCACCTGCCCTGTCTCCCTGGGGCGACGCAAGCCGCGTGAGCGCGGCCCACTGCCCGGCGAGAGCACGCCGGACCGAACCACGAAACGAGGAGCATCCCGTGACCCGTGATGAGTTGCGCGTCGTACTTCGAACCACCGTCGATCTCATGGCCCAGGACGTCCAGGCCCAGACAGGCGTACCGGTCTCCATGGTCGATTACCTGGTCGGGCAAGCCGTCGAGGTGGTGCGGGGCAGCGTCGACACCGTGTGGGTGCGCGTCCTCCGCGAAAGTGGCCGTGAGGCGGCCGCCGCCTGGTCTCGCGTCAACGAGGACCTTTACCACCGGGCATGCGCCGTGCTGATCCCGGAAGGGGCGCACAGTCGGCCACTCACGGCCAGTCGTGCGCGCGCCCTCGCAACGCCGCTCGCCGCCACGGAGTCCCCGGCCGTCTCCTGACGCCCCCAGGCCCGTTTCTCCCGCCCTGCCAGCAGCTCCCCGGCGCCGTGTGCGTTGGGGCGCTGCGAGGCGCTCCCAGAAAGGCTCAACGCTTCATGCTTCCCCCCTGGCTTCGGTCTCAGCTCGCCCCCGAGCCGTTCGCCTCGTTCGTGGCGTTCACGGACGAGGTGGCCCGCCTGTTGGATCTGCCGTCTGCTCCCCGGTCGGAGGTGTACCAGCGGACGTACCAGACGGCCCGTGTCTGGATGGTGTGGCGGTACAAGGACGGCGGAGCGTCCCTGTTCCTCGAGCGCCCTTACGGGGAGCTGCGCGATGGCATGTGGGTGCTCGTCCAGTGGCACCAGTCGCCAAACCCGGAGACGGTGGCCGCGATGATCCGGGCGTACGTGCGCCGAGGACGTCGTGAGCAGCGCCGCCCGTGCTGGCTCGTCCGCGTGCTGCGCGGTCGCTGAGCCGGCCCCCGTGTTCCCGGCCCGCATCCCGTGGGCCGGTCCCCCTGCGGCGGAGAGCAACCGCCGTAACCCGAAGGAGAGGAACAGCGCGTGAGCGCGTACGTAGAGATCCCCCGCCCGTACGAGTCGGCCCCCGGCCGGTTCACCGTCGACCTGGTGTTCCCCGCCCAGTCGAAACGCCGGGCGAAGCGGCACCACGACGTGGCGTGGACCCTGGCCGACGTCCACGGCGTCGAGGCGTCCACCCCGTTCGCCCTGAACCCCCGGTGGTCGTACTACAAGGAGATGTGCGGGACCGATGAGAAGTACGGCGGGCTCGACGACCGGCGCCTGACGGTCCAGGGCGGAGCTCGAGCGGTCGCCCGATACCTGGTCGCCCTCGAGCGGGTCCTCGACGAGGTGGAGGCACTGGCGACCCGGGCGGTCCGCGCGTTCGGTACGTGGAAGCGCTCCGTGGCCGCTGAGCCGTTCCTGGAGTACGAGGACGCGTCCACCATGCGCGTGCGGGCCCGGGAGTTCCGGGCGGACGTCCTGCGGGCCCTGGTGCAGGGTCTGAACGCCCGTACGCGGCCCGTGGGGGAGCGGGACAGCTCCCGGCCGCTGTGGGAGCAGTACGGGGCCGTTGCCGAGGAGGTGCGGGCCGCCGCGGGCGGTGTCGACCTCGAGCGGGCCGACGAGGAGGCCGTGCGCGTCCAGGAGGCGCGCATGGTTCCGGCGGCCGTCGCCGAGGCGGAACGTCTGGTTGCCGCCGAGGCGGCCCGGCTCGAGGCGCAGCGCCTGGAGGAGGAGCGGGTGGAGCTGTTCCGTGGGGCCGAGGAGAGGGTGACCCGGGCGCAGGACGAGGCGGACGCCGAGCGGTACGCGCGGGACGGGCAGGCGGCGCTGTTCCCTGTCGGGGACGCCCGGCCGCCGCTGGTGGTGCCCCCGCCCATGCCGGTGAAGCCGCGCCGTGCCCCCCGGCGTCGCGGTCGCCTCCGGCCGGAGACGCGGGCCGCGCTCAACGGGGCGGTCCGCGTCATCCCCAGGGAGGCCGTGGAACGTCTCTGGTTGGACCCGACGCACGAGGCTCCGGTGAGTGCCGACCGCCGGCGGTACGTGCCCGCAGCCTGACAGCTCCCTGCCGAGCGGCACCCCGAGACTCTCCCGAACAGTAAGCCGTGGGGAATTTCGGGGTGCCGATCAGTGGGATTTACTGGGCTACCACTTCCCCTGATTGCCCTGGGTGTACTATTCTTCGTGTTGGCGGGAGAGCAACCCGCCGAAACCACGAAGGAGGAACACCCCCATGACTCTTGCCCTGATGGCAGTGAAGCCCCTGGAGGAGCTCACCGAGCAGTACGGGCCGATGCGCACCGTGCTGCACTGCGAGGCGCCGACCGCCGTTCCGCGGCAGCAGCAGCCCACCTACACGTTCAACATCCTGGGCGGGCAGAAGCTGCGGGAGTCGCTCATCACGGACGCCAACGGTCACGCGGACCTGAACATCCGGTTCGTCGAGTACATCGACCCGGTATCCGGGTGGACCCGGTACGCCGTCGACTACTGGTCGATCAACAGCTACTGGGCCACCGACCACGTGCACCGTGCCGTGGCCGAGGCCGCGTACGAGGACGCCGTGCGGGCCGAGTTCGCCGAACCCACGCTGACGCTCTCCCCGGAGCGCCGCCTGGGCGGCCTGGCCCGCTTCTACGACGTCACGGACGTCGTCGACGCCGCCTGATCGGTCCCTGCCCCGCCGGGGCGCGACCGTACGCGCCGCGCCCCGGCACCCTCCCCCAGCTCGCCAACTCCACCGAGGAGAACTCCGTCATGACCAACACCGTCCCTGCCTCTGACAGCACTTCCGGTTACCTCCCCGCCAGCGCGGACGTCCCCCAGGTGAAGGCGGCGCTGCGCCTGCTCACCCATGACGGACAGCCGCTCGCAGTGTTCGCCCCTGGCGGAGTGTGTGTCAGCGGCGGCGCATACCTCGACCCGCGCCAAGCCACTGGCGAAGTCGTCTTGGCCTACTGCGGCGAGGACGGCAAGACCACGGACGAGCACGAGCGGCACGAACGGGAGCTGACCACCAGGGAGTACGCGGACCTGTTCCGCACCGCCGGGTGGAGCGTCAACGAGTACCGGGAGAACGACCAGGCCGGTACCGAGCGGCTCGCCCGCCTCATCCTCACGCCGCCCCCCGCGCAGTGGCCCGTGGACGCAGTCGCCGCGTACGTGCCGGACCCGTCCGAGGACTACCGGGACGTGGTCATCATCAAGTCGCTCCCCGAGGGCGCCACCGTGGAAGCCCTCAGCGCCCGACACCGCAAGATCATCCGGGTCCCCTTGGACAAGTTGCAGCCGCTCCCCGAGGTGGAGCCCTTGCGGGGCGAGCCGACCGACTGGTGGCGCGTCCTCGACAAGGAGGGCCAGTTCATCGTCAGGGTCCACGCCGAGACCTTCGACGGCGCGGTAGCGGCCGCCGCGCAGGTTCCGGCCGCCCAGCAGGCGCTGAAGCGTGACGGCGGGCTCTACTACCGGCGGCTCACGTCCTGGCAGTTGTCGGACACCGACCAGTAGCCGCCCCTTCGGTCCCGGGGCGCGGCTCCCACGCTGCGCCCCGGCCCCGTTGCCCCTCTTCGCCCGCTCCGCGCCCTCGAGGACCCCCGCCATGCAGACCGCGACCCTGTTCGACCTCCCCGACATCCAGACCCTCCAGGCAGCCCCCGCGGCCGCCGCGCCGGCGAAGCCGAAGCGGAAGGCGCGGACCGTGCACGCGTCGGTGCCGTTCGAGCCGCCGACGACCGTGCCGGACGAGCTGATCCGGGACGCCGACTGGATCGTCATATCGAGCTCGGGCGGGAAGGACTCGCAGGCGATGCTCTCGTACGTCGTCCGCCGCGCGAAGGCCCTGGGGATGCTGCACAAGGTCGTCGTCGTCCACGCGGACCTGGGCCGGGCGGAGTGGGACGGCACCCGCGAGCTCGCCGAGCTCCAGGCGCGCCTTGCCGGGGTCCGCCGGTTCGAGGTGGTCCAGGCGGCGAACGCCGACTTCCTCGAGCGCGTCGAGATCCGGTACGGCAAGCTCAAGGCGAAGGCGGAGAAGGAGGCCCGGGACGCGGGCGAGGACCCGTCCGCGGTGACAGTCCCGCCGGCCTGGCCGTCGAGTTCAGCGCGCTGGTGCACGTCGGACATGAAGCGGGGCCCGATCCGGACCCTCTACACGCGGCTCACCGACGAGCTCGCGCACCTGGGGCGCCCCGTGCGGATCCTGGCGTGCATCGGGCAGCGCGCGGCCGAGAGCGACCAGCGGGCGAAGCTCGCTGGGGTGGAGATCGACCGCGGGGCGAGCAACGGCAAGCGCCACGTCACCACTTGGCGGCCCATCCACGCGTGGAGCGACCGGAAGGTGTGGCGCGAGATCGCCCGTTCCCGCCTCCCGTACCACCCGGCGTACGACTGGGGAAACCGGCGCCTGAGCTGCGTTTTCTGTGTCCTCGGGTGCAACAACGACCTCGTGAACGGCGCGCGGCGCGTGCCGCAGCTTGCCGCGGCGTTCGCCCGGACCGAAGCCAAGGTCGGGGCCGACTTCAAGAAGGGCCTGTCGATGCGGGAGATCATCCGGCGCGCCCAGGCCCTGGAGGCGGCCGAGGGCCCCGCCGCACGGCCGCCGATCGGTACCGCGATGGCCGGACAAGTCGGACGGGCCGAGGCCACCAAGTACCGCGCCCGTCAGGTCGCGTTGTACGGCCTGGCGGCCTGATCTGCACAACCCCGCGCCGGGCCGATCCCGGCGCGGGCAGACTGACCAACTGCCCTACCAGTGATGGAGAGACGAGCATGTCCGAGAACACGCCGATGGAGCCGCGGGACCTCGACGACGAGCTGGAGTGGCTGCGGCACGACGCCGCCGCGCTGCGCGGCCCCCTCGAGCTGACCGGCACGACGTCGGACCAGGTGAAGGCCCTCGAGGCACGCGCCGCCGCGGGCGAGGAGTTCGCGGGGCGGTTCGCCCAGTTCGACGCCGCGGCGACGGCCGGCCGGGACGCACCCCGGGCATGGCGGCGCGGACAGGACGTGTCGCACGAGATGGTCCCGGCCTGGCTCGAGGAGTACCCGGGCACGGCCGAGGCGCTCGGGACGACGTGGGTGCAGTCGTTGGCCGCCGTGGGGCTGACGCCGCCACAGATGGCCGCCCTGGTGCGCCAGGTGCAGGGAGTCCGGGAGCTGCCCGAGATCGAGCCGGGAGACATCGTCGAAGGGATCGTGGCGGGCAACGGGCCCGCGCACACCGTGCGAGTCCAGGTGGACCGTGTCCCGTGGCCGAGCGGCCCGGACACGGCGGTGCTGTGCGACCGCACCGGGGCGACCGCGGTCCTGACGTCGTCGGTGCGCGTCGTCCTGGTCGACGAGGGCTGAGTGCACCGCACGGTGCCGGGGCGCCCCGCTGCGCCCCGGCGCCTGCCTGTCAGTGACTGGTGACAGGCTTCCCGGACCGATCGACGATGGAGAGACGACGATGCCCGAACAGCCCGACGACGTCGACGAGCAGCCGGAGGCGGTACGCGCCCTGGTGGGCCGGACCATCACGGTGACGGAGGCCCTGTCGGGGATCCCGAACGCCCGCCCGTACCAGCTCCGCGTGACCGCGGCCGAGATGGCGTCCGACCCGGCGTCCCACACGGTGCACGTGACGGGGGCCCGGCTCCGCATGGACGGCCGGCCCGCCATCCGCAAGCGCGGTCCCGTCGAGAAGACCACCGTGTGGCTGCTGGACGGCTGGACGGAGATCCTGGGCCTGCCCGCCCTGCCGCCGAGGGAGTGGGTACAGGCAGCCGCGGGCACGCGGGTGTACTCGGAGAGCCAGCGCGCCGGTATCGCGGCCCTGATCGTCGACCAGGGCGCGGCCTACCGGGTCACGGTCGGGGACGACGTCGAGGACCAGGCCGTGCCCGGGGACGAGGTGGCGCACCAGGTGGCCGAGGCGCTCGCCGAGGACGGGATGCGACTGGACCGGCACACGGGCGGGCGGACGCTGAGGCTGCGCTACGCGGACGGGCGGCCCCCGATGCTCCTGACCCCGGAGGGCTGAGCCGGCCCGCACCGCGGGGGTCGTCCTGGTGGGCGGCCCCCGCTTCTTTCTGCCGTTCCCTACCCCGGCGGATTTCCCTTGGTGTACTATTCCTGGTGTTGGTGGAGAGCAACCACCGACGAACCAACGAAGCGAGGAACACCATGTCCGCTGCCGTCCTCTTCGACGTCCCCGCCCCTGCGGCGAACGCTAAGCCCAAGGAAAAGCGTCCCGCTCCGGTGTACGCCGAGCGTCGGTGGTTCGCCGACGTCGACCGGGTGACGTACCTGGGCACGCACCAGCCCGCTTGGCTCGAGCGCGAAGAGTTCGCCAACGACTGTGTCCCGCTCTGCATCGCGCACCAGCGGCTCGACGGCCGCAAGACCATGCCGCGCGCCGTGACCCCGTGGATGCTCGACTTCGGCGGCTACAAGCACCTGGAGAAGTTCGGCGTCTGGACCCTGTCCCCGTACGAGTACGCCGCCGCCGCGCGCCGGTACTACGACGAGATCGGCCTGATGGACGTATGTGCGATTCAGGACTGGATGTGTGAGGACGAGATCCTCGCGAAGACCCGTCTCACGATCGACGACCACCAGATCAAGACGGTCGCGTCGTTCCTCAACCTCATGACCCTCGACGCCGAGCTCCCGTGGATGCCGATCATCCAGGGCCGCACGCTCGACGACTACCTGCGGTGCATCGACCTATACGACCAGGTCGGCGTCGACCTCACGCTCGAACCCGTCGTCGGCATCGGCTCCGTGTGCCGCCTGCAGAAGACCGACGAGGCCGCCCGGATCATCGAAACGATCTGGGGGATGGGGATCCGCCTGCACGGGTTCGGCTTCAAGAAGACCGGCCTGCGACGCGTCGCCCACCAGCTCTACAGCAGCGACTCCATGGCCTGGTCGTACAACGCCGTGAACCGGGCCCCGATGCCGGAGTGCGAGGGCACACACGTCCACTGCGGCAACTGCCCGAAGTACGCCATGGCCTGGCGTAACCAGCTCCTCAACTCCCTGCCGGACGACCCGCAGCTCCTGCTCGCCGCCTGATCCCGGCAGCCCCCGGGGCGCCCCTCGCGCGCGCCCCGGGCCCCGTTCTGACACAGCCCGCCGCGGCGCGACGTTCCCCCATGCGCCCGGCACTTCCGCAACCCACGTCCCTGAAAGGACACCGATGGACGCCGTCGACTTCACCCGACTGGACATCCCCGCACTGCGCCGGGCCGCGCGGTTCCTGCGCCGTATGGAGCCGGGCCTGCCGACCGCCGCGCACAAGAAGGTCCACGAGGGCGTGCTCGTCTCCGCCCTGTGGCTCGACGACCAGGCCGACAAGCTGGGCACGGCGCCCGTCCCCAAGACGCAGGAGACGCGCCGCCCGATCTTCAACCAGCTCGTCGCCCCGGCCGCCGGCGGCCCCGTCTTCCACGCCGAGGCGAAGGCGATGCTCGACGCCCACGAGGACGCGGTGCGCGGCGCCGCCGAGGAGGGCGTGCTCCGACTCAAGGGCGCGTTGCTCGCCCTGCACCCCCGCACCGGCAACCCCCGGCACGGGTGCTGCGCCGCGCCGAAGCTCTGCGGCGGCCACCGGCCCGAGTGCCGGAGCAGCGAACACCCCCTCGGTGGCGTGGCGTGGCCGTGCAAGACGCTCCGCTCCGTGGGGATCCACACCGAGGCCGACGCCGCCGCGGTGCGCAAGGCCCTGGCCCTCCTGGACCAGGAGACCGACCCCGACGGCTACCCGGGCCGCAAGAAGGTGTCCCGCGGCCGCGGCGTGCACGCCACCAAGGCGTGTGAGGACGGGATCGGCGACACCGCCGCGTGCGGCCTGTTCTTCGGGACGGACACCGAGAGCAGCCTCGAGGACCCGGACACCGCCGTCTCGTGCGGGGCGTGCATCAAGGCGCTCGTCCGGAAGCAGGACGCCGCGGCCGCCGACGAGGAGGCGCACCGCTGCACGCTGCCGCCGAACCGCTTCCTGCCGTGCGGCTGCTGCCCGCATCAGGTCTGCGAGGACTGCGGCGAATGCGCCCACAAGTGCGAGTGCGGCACCGGCGGCATCCCCGCCCCGTAGCCCGCCCCGGCCGGGCGCCCCGCGCGCCCTGCCCGCTCCCGACCCATCAGACCCCCGGCAGGAGACGTCAGATGATCCAGGACGACCCCCGCATGGCCGAGCTGTGGCCGACCGGCAAGTTCGGCCGCGCTGAGCTCGTACGGCGCGGACCTCTGCCGCCCCTGCCCGAACGCCCGCCGGAGCGCCGCCCGATACGCCCGTGGACGCCGGAGGAGCAGGCGCAGCACCGCGCCGACCTCCTCGCCGCCCTGGAGGGCTGGCAGGACAAGACCGAGGCCGCCGACCGCAGGCGCGAGTACAGCCGCGAGTACGGGCGCCAGCACGGCAAGCAGATCCGCAGCGCGCGACGTCTCCGGCTCGTCCCGCCCCCGGCCCAGGACCAACGTCCGGGCACCGCAGCCGCTTGACCAACACACGCCCAGAGAGGCACTGCCATGCGCTGGAACGTCACGCCCCGCCGCCGCAAGCCGAACTCCGGCCGCTGGAGGGCCGACCGCACCGAGTACGCCCGCCGCCGGCCATGGCCGCTCGAGCTCCCGAGCCTGTCGGTACGGCAGGAGGGCCCGCCGTGGGTAGCTCCAGCCTGATCCGCGGCCTCGCCGAGCGCCGGGCCCGGCTCGAGGAGCAGTGGTTCGACGGCGACTTCGAGATCCTCCGCGGCCGTCGGCAGCCCGTTGGCCACTGGTCGGACCTGCTGTTTCAGCCGACTTGGTGGCAGGACGCCGAGCGGAACATCTGGCGCCTGGACGAGCTCGATGGGATGCGGTGCAGCCGGATCTACGACTTCATCGCCCGGCTCGAGGAGGAGACCGGTACGCACCTGGCGTGGGAGGCGACCCACGGACCGGAGCCCAGCGGAGACGTGGCATGGGACGCGTACGACCGCGGACAGGCGCAGCTCCTAGACATGGTCGGCGAGCGCGGGTGGATCCACCGCACCGACCTGATGGCCGCCCTGCAGCGCCGCATGCGCGGGTGGCCCGCGGAAGAGGGGACGTGCTTCTGCGGCTACCCCGTTGCCGAGGACTGGGACCACTCGGCGTGCAGCGCCGGGATGGAGATCGCGTAACCGATCGGCCGGGCGCCTGACCGGCTATCTTGAGCACCACGGCGCGCGTTCACCTTCGCGGCCGCTCGTCCCCGCTCTGGCGGGGTTCTCGACGGGCCAGGGCCCGTTTCGCCCCGCGCGTGCGGGGATGCGCCGCGCCGCGGCGTCACCTGAACCTCCGCAGCCTGAAAGGCCCCTGCCATGAGTGCACCCACCGTCACCCGCGCCGACATCCAGCAGCTCCTGGCCAGCACCGGAGAGGACCCGGTCCTGTACCTCAAGGCCGGCCCCGACAACGAGGGCGGGCCGCTGGAGGTCGACGTGTGGGTGTCCGCGTACGTCTCCCACGCGAGGGTCCTCGTCCATCGGCACGAAGTCGTCGACGCGATCGGCGACGCCCCGGACGACGACGACGTGGACGAGTACCTGTCCGAGCTCGAGCAGACCGTGGAAGACGTCGCGGCCGCCCTGGCGTGACGTGAAGGCACCGCGCCTGTCAGTGCGGTGCGGAAGAGTGAGCGGGGCGGACCCGGTGATAGCGGCTCCGCCCCGCACCAGTATCTACAGAGACGAGGAACGGGATGGGTACGTCGGGCCGTGGCCTGATTCCCCAGGCCGGTGACGACGCCGATACGGTGCTCACCTTGGCCAAGAAACGCACCACGCGGTACCTCTCCGAGGTGCGCAAGCGGTACCCGGAGGGATTCGCCCAACTCAACCGCATGGTGCGGCAGAAGGGCGCCCCCGGAATGCCGGACTGGCCGGACTGGTGCTGGCTCCCGCTGGGCGCGTCGTACGCGGTGGTCTCCGGGGGAGGCCCCAACCGGCTCACCGCCACCGACTCCCGTACGGCAGACATGGGCCGACTCGGGGCACTGGCGGCATGGCGCCTGACCAAGGGCGTGTACTGGCTCGAGCCGGACGCCCAGGACGTCCACGTCACTCGGGCGTGGCAGGCCCCGAACGTGCCCGTCGACCCGACGCTGGGCGCCGAACGGTTCGTCGACAACCTGCCGCAGCACTGCGTGTACGTTGCCCTGCCCCAGGCGGACCGGCCGATGAAGGCGGGCCCGCTGCGGTGGCCGTTGGGGGTGTTCATCCACCTGGAGCACGACGCGAACAACGGGCGGCCGGAGCTGCGGATCGTGGTGGACACGGACGGCACCTGGGAAGGCCTCGAGCCGCACCCCGTACTGCTCGACCGCCCGACGCTTCTCGCGTCCAGCCGCGAACTGGCGCACGGGGCCATGGGCACCCTGCTGCAGAGCTTCCCGGGCCTGGGTGACGTCGGCGACTCCGAGGAGCTGCTCGCCGAGTTCGGGAAGACCGTCCCGTTCCAGGTGTGGCCCGTCGTCGAGGCGGTCGCCGACCCGGACGTCGTGATCAGCCGATGGGACATGCCCGGCGAGCGGCCGGAGCGCGCCCAGCCGGTGAAGGGCAGCGACGGGCCGCGCTGGGAACCGGCGGCTGAGCCGACCCGGTGGCGGGTGAGCCTGGCAGCTCCGCGGGCCGGACTGCGAGCTGTGTGACCGGCTCACGGCGGCCGCAGTAACTGCCGTATCCTGCCCTGGAAGTTCACGCACGGAGGCCCGGTCACCACCTATGACCGGGCCTCCGTGCGTTCGGGCGAGGTGCGCCTACTCGAGGGCCTTCCGGCCGGCCTTCTTGGCTTCCTGCTCCGCCTTCTTCATCCGGTCAAGGACGACGTCGAAGACCGTGGTGTCCTCCGGGTCGGCGAACGCCTCCATGAGGCGAAGCTGGACCTCCGAGCGAGGGATCCGGGGTCGGTTGAGGGCGTCGGCGATCTTGATGGCCGTCTTGTCGACGGCCCGGGTCACCGCGGGCGGGATTGCGGGGGAGGCTGCTGGCTGCAGCTCCTCGACGAGCACACCCTTGATGGTCTTCGCCAGGACGTCGACGTCCTCGTCCTGGTCGAGCTCGAGGTCGCCCGGCAGCATCTTGACGGTCTTGCGGAGCTGATCGGCCGTGACCTTGTCCGTCCCAACGGTGTCGGCGACCAGGACGTACACGGCGATGGCGGCGTTCAGGTTGAAGGCGTTCCTGACCGGCACGATCTCGCGGACCTGGCCCGGGTTGGAGTTGTAGCCGCGGGCCGCGAGGACCTCCCCGATCTCCCAGCCGGCGCGCAGCTTGCTGCACTGGCCGACCGAGATGCCTTTCTCAAGGAACACCCACTCCTCGATCGTCGCGTAGCAGCGCTCCGGCTCGAGCTTGTGCGGGGTGTTCCGAAAGAGACGGCCGACGGCGATGGTGTCGAGGGACTTGCCCTGGATGAACCAAGCCGCGTTGCCCAGGTCGACGCCCTCGTTGCACTCCTGGAACCGCCGCTCCTCCTCGGGGGTGAGCTCGCCCTCCCCGGCGGGCTCGACCGGATCCGGAATCTTGTGCAGACCAGGCCGTGCCTCCTCGACGGCGGCCGCGATGGCGGCCTGTCGTTCGTCTTCGGCAACGCGGTTGTTCTTGGCCAGCTTGTCGCCGCCGCGGCGCTTGGTGGTGGTCTCCCAGCTCGTCGCTTCTTCCCAGTTCTTGCTCACGCGGCCTCCACCAGTCCGCCCTTGACGGCGATGTCACGGAAGTACCCGGCCGTGTCGGACTTCGGCCGGTACATCTGCACGGGCTTGCCCTCGACTTCCGCCTCGCCCAGGTCGGCACCACGGAACGGGATCTCCACCAGGGGCGCCAGGTCGGGGTGCTGGCGAAGCTGCTTGAGGATCAGCTTGTTGAAGTCACCGCGTCCGTAGAGAGCGAGGCTGATCACCATGCCGATTTCAAGGAAGTCGGTACGCCCGAGTTCTTCCATGATGGATTCGTGCTGGTCGAGCTGAGACCCGATGGCCTTCATGGCCCACTTGTGGGTGTTGGCCATCATGAGGGCGCCGTGCGCGGCCGCGGTCATCGAGTTGGTGTCCGTGTCGATGGCCGGGCGGGTGTCGAGCAGGACGTAGTCGTACTCCCCCTCGAACTTGGCGAGCATCTTCTTGTGGGCGTGCAGCGCGTTGCCGCGCTCGCGAAGGCGGGCGGGGAGGAACACCATGTCCGGGCTGGCCGGAAGGACGTGGATGTTCTCGAACGGCTTGGCCACCAGGGGGTGCGGGTCTGCGCCCTTGAGCAGGCAGTCGACCTGAGTGTCGCCCTCGTCCTCGTCGAGTCCCTCGAGCCTGAACCCGTCGGTGAGGTTCCCCGAGGGGTCGCCGTCGACGATCAAGACGCGCTTCCCGAAGGAGGCGAGCGCGCCGGCGAGGTTCATGGTGGTGGTCGTCTTGCCGACGCCGCCCTTCTGGTTGCACATCGCGATGATTCGCATCTCATCGGCGGGGCCTGTAAAGGGCCCGTACCGGAGCCTCTCGATGTCGCCTGTTGGTGTCGTCATGGGAGGGACGATAGTCAGACCGTCGCCACGTTTCGGGCAGCGAGCCCCTATCGGTACCGGGCACGGCGCGTGATAGAGCCCCACACGTCACCCGTACGGGGCCGGGCGGGGCTGCCCAATTGGGCAAGAATGATCTTGGCGGGGGTATCCGGTGAAACGTGGCCTCAGCCCTCCGATAGGTTCCAGCCATGCAGATACGCACTATGGGGGGACCCTTCCTCGCCGCGGCAGTTGTAGCCGCCTCGATAACAGGGCTGAGTGCTCCGGCACATGCCGCTCCGGGAGGCTCCTCCTGCTCGGCGCAGGTGGCTGTACGAGGATTCTCCGACGCGCTGGACAAGACGCATTTCCAAGGCGCCTACGTCGGCAACCTGTCCTCACTGGCCGTGGACAACCGCGGGCGCATCTCGGCCCTGTCGGACCGCTCGATCATGTTTGGCCTGAACCGTGAACTGAAGCCGACGTCGGTGGTGCCTCTGGCTGACGAGGCCGGCCAGCTCCTTGACTCGGAAGGACTCGTCATTGACCGCGACGGCACACGTCTGGTGTCGTCCGAGACAGAGCCGTCGGTGCGCCGATACTCCGCAAACGGCAAATTGCTTGCACGGCTGCCCGTGCCGGCGAACCTGGCCATCACGCCGACCGGCGGGATCCGCAACCGCACCTTCGAGGGCCTGACGCTCGATCACACCGGCCGGACGCTCACCGCATCCATGGAGGGATGGCTGCGCAGCGACGGCATTGACACCCGACGCTTCCAGACCTGGCAGCGTCACGGGAACGGCGAGTTCACCGTCGGACCGCAGTACGCCTATGTCGCCGAGACCGGTTACGGCATCTCCGAGATCGCCGCGACAGGCGACGGCCGGTATCTGGTGCTCGAGCGGTCGTTCGCTGCGACTGTCGGCTGGACGGCAAAGCTCTACTTGGCCGACCCTCGGGGTGCAAGCGACGTGACCAGCGTCGCGTCGCTCGCCAGTGGGCAGCAAGGCGTGCGTTTCATGGGCCGAAAGCTGCTCGCGGATCTGGACAACTGCCCGGCCGGCAGCGCGGTGGCGCCTGCGTCGAACCAGGCCAACCCGCTGATCGACAACATCGAGGGCCTGGCCGTCACTGAGCAGTGCGGTGACCGGCTGCGAGTTTTGATGGTCACTGACGACGGTGAAAGCGCGACGCAGACGACGCGCCTCTACACGATGGACGTGCGCCTGCCCCGGCGTTGACGTCTGGCAAGAGCAGAGCCCGGCCGGTCGGACGACTGGCCGGGCTCTGGTACGTCTCGGGTTGGTCAGCGGCCGAAGGTTCGGGTCTGCGCGGCGTGGACGGCGAGGGCCTCCAGGAGGGCGGCGTCGTTCCATTCGGGCCACAGGCGGTCGTCGAAGTGAAGTGTGGCGTCGGCGGACTGCCACAGGAGGAAGCCGGAGAGGCGGCGTTCACCGGAGGTTCGGACCACCAGGTCGGGGTCGGGCTGTTGGGCGGTGGCCAAGTGCTGGCCGATGCCGAGGGCGGCCGTGTCGTCGCCGGCGTTGAGGTGTGCCGCGGCGCGGGCGGCCTGTTCGATGTCGCCACGGCCGTCGTAGCCGATGCCCAGGTTGACGGTCATGCCTGGCAGGCGCCGGGTCTGGGCTTCGGCTACGCGGATGGTGTCGACGAGGGCGTGGGGCGCTCGGTCGAGTCGGCCGATGATCCGTACGGGTCCGTCGGCATCGGCTGCGGCCTGCCGGACAAGCTGGCATGTGACCTTCACCAGGGGCTGCAGGTGCTCCTCTGCGCGGTCGAAGTTGCGTTCCGAGATGATGAACACGGACGCCACCTGGACGCCGAGAGCGCGGCACTGCGCCAGGGCGCGGTGGACGGCCGCGGTTCCTGCCTCGTATCCGGTTTCGACGCTCAGCCCCTGTCGGGTGGCCCATCGGCGGTTCCCGTCGGCGATGAAGGCGATGTGCCGGGGCAGCGTGTCCAGCACCACGGGCGGGAGGAGGGCGAGGCGTTCATCTGCGGTCATGGCTCCGGGGTGTAGAGCCTGGTAGTGGCTTGTGTCGCGTGGCCGGTGCTGGGCGACTGGCACAGATTTGGTTATGCCAGCAGGAACGGCACCGCGGTTGCAGCGCCGAGGACGGCTCCGGCCGCGGTCTGAGCGATGGTGTGGTAGTTCAACGCGACGCGGGACCAGCACACGGCGGCGGTGAGGGCGTAGGCGAGCAGCCACCACGGGGAGTGCACGCACGAGAGGATCGCGGGCACCGCGGAGGCGACGGCACTGTCCACACTGATCTTCCACTTCCCGGCGTTGTTGACGGCCAGGAGGCCGATGGTCATGAGCCACAGGGCGAGCATCGCAATGAGGATGCCGGTCGGGGCGTGGCCCACGACCATGACGGCCGATCCGATGCCGATGGACGCGAGGATGACGAAGAAGATCGGGGTTCGCTTGGCGCGGTCGACGACGTGCCGGTCGCCCCAGGTGCCGCGCTTGCGCTCCCACTCGATGTAGGTGGCGGGGATGATGCCCGCGCACAGGGCGGCGAGCAGTCCCCACGGGATGCCGCTCCAGCCACCGGCGGCAGCACCGATCCCGGTCATGCCGACGAGGAGGATGTTGCGGGGCTGGAATACGTCGGTGACCGTGCGGGCGGTGGTCTCAGGCGTGGTCATGCGGGGGCTCCGGCGTCGGCGAGCAAGTTCTGCGCTTGGGTGGGAGTGGTCTTCTTGTAGGCCTTGGCGACGCGGCGAAGCCATGCGGCTTCATCGTCCTGGTCGGCGGCCTGCTGCTGTTCGAATGCCGCAACCGGGCCGGCCGGGGTTCCTTGCTGCTTGGCGGCGAGTGCCGCCTTGATCCAGTACGCCTGTGCTGCGGCGGCGTCTCCTCGGTCGGCCAGGTCCTGGGCCGCGGCCATCAGGCTGTCGGGGACGTGGTGGCGTAGCTTCTCGATCGCATCGGCCATGTCGTGGACCCAACGGTTGAGCTGCAGGTCGGCGTCGACGTCGCGGCGGGTGAGTTCCTCGAACCGGGAACGCGGGGGCTCCATGGGCATGTTGGGGAAGGCAGTCATCAGCTCGTGCCACATCGGGTAGATGCGGGCGAGTGCCCTCCAGGCGCGTGCACGGCGCAGTCCGTTCTCCGTTGCGGGGACCGAGACGCCGAGCGCGAAGAACACGAAGAGGAGCTGTTGCATCGCCTCCGTGCCGGCGTCGACGTCGAAGGCGGTGTGGTAGCTGGGCTGCTCGACGAGCCAGTACCACATGAACAGCATCCGGCCGAAGGAGTAGACGACGCCGAGAACCATGGCGAACGCCATCATGCCGAGGCCGACGCGCAGCAGCTTGCGGTTCTCGTGGCGGAACGCTCCAGCCCACTGGTAGAGGCAGATTGCGGAGGCGGAGCCGAGGTAGGTGTAGAAGACGGTCATGTAGGCGGTGGCGCCCCACTGCCCGGCGTGCTCCGACAGGAACCGGTCGCTGGGGTGGGAGCGGTCCACGATCGTGAAGAACATGATCGTCATGAGCAGGAACGCGAACAGGGCCGTCTTCGAGGCAACGCGTTGGATGAAGCGGGACACCCGCACGGCTCGCGCCATGTCGCCCTCGGGCGGGTAGTGCCCGTAGACGGCGACGATGTAGTACAGGATCGCCAGGATCGCCATGCCGGCCGAATAGTGCTTGACGAGGATCGACGCGTCTGTGATCGCGCTGTTGTTGAGCCCGCGGCGGACGATCTCCGTCTTGGTCCACAGGGCGATGGAGAAGCCGAGGAAGCACCCCCACAGGGAGCGGCGGCGGGCGTCGGCCCCGCCGAGGGCGCGCCAGATGGCGACAGCGGTCATCAGGGCGGCTACGGCGTAGCCGGCTATCTCAAGCACAGGGGTCCTTGGAGCTAGGAACGGCGATTGAACGGGTTGCGGAACCGGCCCTGCAGTCGGCGGCCGCCGACTGGGTGGGCGAGGGTGTCGCCGAGGCGGCCGAGCATGTCGTCACTCGGTACGGCCCGCGCCAGGCGAGGGATCAGGTGCGCGCCGAGTTCGGCGACTTTCTCGTCGTCGCTGTCGTAGTTGGCGCGGGCCTGGATGGGGCGGTCCGCCACGAAGCGCTTGAGCAGAGTCGGGTTGAAGACCGGCAGCATTTGCTGCAAGTCGTCCATCCCCAGCGTGCCGCCATGATCGAGCCACTCGTGGGTGAGTTCGTGCAGCACGACGTGGTCGGTCTGGTTGATCGTTGGCCGCCTGCGGAACAGGATCATGCTGAAGTCCGGGGCCTTGACGCGTAGGCCGCACGCGGTGTTCGGGTTAACCACCTGGTCAGGCAGGGGGACGAGCAGGATGCGGCGCCCCCGCTCCTGCTCCATGTTGCGTACGAGGGCCGGGATGCTGAACTTCGCTGGAATGGGAAGGTCAGCCAGCCCGTCCTCGCAGGCTTCACGCAGCTTCCGCAGGGACATTCGCGCCTCGGTCGTTGGATGCGGGCTCGAGCTGGTTCTCGGGGTGGCTGAGTCTACCTAGCGAATACGAACATACGTTCGTCACGCTTCCCCCTCTGGGCCGACGTCTCCATGTTGGTATGCGCGGACCTGGTTGAGGACGAACTCGAGGAGATCGGGCGACAGGCCGGCGTCCCCGACGCCGCGGCCTGCGAGGCCCGCGATGTCGCCCGTGCGGGTCCCGGCGAGGAGTGCGAGCCCCGCCATGACCTCCTCGACCACTTCGGATTCGTCCTTGAAGAAGCGCCAGTTGGAGATGCCGAAGCCGAGCGCAAGCGCCTGCAGTGTCTCGTCACGAACTTCGGTGATCTGCCCCTTGCGTAGCTTGCCGAAGTAGCTGTGTGAGAGGGCGCCTCCCTGGCTTTCGACCATCCTGCAGAACTCGCGGTCGCTTGGGGTGCCATCAGGGAAGGCGTGCTCTAGCAGGTAAATGATCTTCTCTTGAAGGGTGCGTGGCTCATCTCTGAGGTCATCGCCATCGCCCATCATCTCTCCCACAGCAGCCTGCCTACGTCCCGGTTTGTTCGATTCCATGTCGGCAGGTTCTTGCCGCTACAGCCCAGGCCACAGTGCGGGATGTCGCTTCCCGTTCACCTTCCGGTTGCTGGACTAGTTCGAATCCGAATCCGGCTTGCGTAAACACTCTACGTCACTGTTAACTCAATGACACACTCGACCAGCCGGTGCGAGTGAGTACGGCCCGTGCTGTCGCCGTGCACCGATCGATCACCAAACGGGACGGACAGACGTGACAATCTCGCCGCCGGAACGTGAGCCGCTGACCCAACGGGCAAACGCATCTCTGTGGCCTTTCGCCGAGGAGAACAGCATCACCTTCGCCATCGGGCCCGAGACCAACGCCACCGAGGCGTTGGAGCGAGCCGGCGCGCTGGCTACGTTGGCGTTGCCACGAATACTCGAGGGCGCGCCCGACGCCGGCAGAACCTGCGCTGACGTGCAGGCCGTCCTTACGGAACTGGTGGACGTCACCGCCCGACACCAGGCAGGCGACAGCCTGGTCGCACGAATCGCGTATGACGGGGCGCACGTCACGGTGTCGGTGGGGGACATTGACCGCGCGCTGCCTGCGCCGGAGGAGGAGCCGGGCCTATACCTGGTCCACGGCGTCGCCTCCGACGTAGGGCAGTATGTGGGCGACCACGGCGGCCGGGTCACATGGGCCTCGGTCCCGGCATGACGTTGCCCCCGGCCGGAGTCCGGCAGAGGGCAAACGAAAGACGACGACGACCTACAAGTCGAGAGCTGCCCGGAGCGCCTGGGCCACACGCTCCATGTCCTCGGCCGACAGGTAGCCGAGGCACTTGCCCTGTTCGAACCGCAGGGGCCGGAACTGGTGGATGTCAGATGCCATGACCACGCCGCGCACCGGAGCCTCGATCGGGACCGTGAGCAGCGTGTCGAGGGCGTCCTCGACTTCCTGGACGAGAACGCAGGCGATGCCGCCCGCGTGGTGCCGGATCACGGCGTTGTGCTGGACAACCAGGACCGTGCGATCCCGGCCCACGGTGGGCACGCGCCACACCGCCCCCCTCAGAACCTCGGTCACGCGGCGGCCTCAGCATCCGCTTCGGCGGCCTCGAACAGATCGTCCGCAGGGTCGATGGACTTGATCCGCGTCACCTCAACCATGGCGTCGACCAGGAACTTCTCCCGCAGCGCCTCCTCGAGGTACGCGGACAGATTGTTCCCGCCGGCGACCCTGGCGCGGCGCATCAGATCCTTCGGCAGGGTGATGCTGGTGCGCTCTCGGGTGTCTCCACCCGCCGTGTTCCGTGTCGTCATACGATCCATCCTACCGCTCGACATACACCGGTGTAAGGTGTGATCGCCAACACCGGAAACGGTAGCGGCAGACATGCAGAAGGGGCGTCAACCTGGCCCGGTCGACGCCCCGACTTCCTACCCGGTCCTCGCCAAAGGGGGTAGGGACTGCTTAGCAACGAGCATACAGGCTGCTCGGCGCGGACCACTCGTTTCCGCGCCCGCCTGTGATATTCGCGATGCGCAGTTCCTGCTCTCTGAACAACAGAGAGAGTCCACATGAGCACTACCCAGATCGGCGCCGTACTCAACGTTCCCGCCGACATCACGCCCACCGAGCGCCTGGTGCTCGTCCTGCTCGCCCGGGACGCCGGCCCGGACGGCGTCGCCTTCCCGACCGTCGGCCGACTCGCCACGGCGGCGAACATCAGTACCTCGACCGTCTCGCGCGTGCTGCGCCGGCTGGTGGCCCTCGGCCTGCTCGAGCGTGCCGGCTCCTTCACCGCCAGCGGTGCGGCCGCGCCCACGGCGTACCGCGTGATCGTCGACGTCCAGGCGGGCGACGGCACCGAGGAGGGCCTGGCGTGACCATCAAGCACATCGCGATGGTGCTTGAGGCCGAAGGGCTAGACGGGCCCGAGAAGCTGCTCATGATCGCCTACTGCAACAGGACCGACGATCACGGGTACTGCTGGCCCGGCCAGCAGCGCCTCGCCGACGACTGCGGGACGTCCCCGGCCACGGTCAAGCGCGTCAAGAAGAAGCTGATCGAGAAGAAGCTGATCGCCTCGCAGCGGCGCCTCGACCCGAAGACGGGCGAGCCCATCACCAACCTCACGCGCGTGAACCTCGAGCTCCTGGCCGCCATGAAGCGCAAGCCCACGGACTACGACGACAACGTCATCGAGAGGATCACCTTCGCCGCCGACGCGCCGCTCCCGCAGAAGAAGCGGAAGGCCCAGAAGGGGGCCGGACAGGGCGCTGACCAGGTGATGGCTCAAGATGAGCCCGACCCTGTGGACAACCCCGACACCCCCTCTGACGTGCTGAGGGATCAAGATGAGCCCGACCCTGAGCTCAAGATGAGCCCGACCTCGGGTCAAGATGAGACCGACCTCCCCCCCAAGTTGAGCCCGGGGTCGGGTCAGGTTGAGCCCCTAACCGTCAGTGATCCACCACAGAACCATCAGGGAACCGTCCATCCCTCCGTAGGTTCCACGGAGCACCCCTTGACGGAGGGATGGACGGACGGCCAGAAGTCCCCCCAGCGAGAGATTCCCCTGACTGAGGGCGTGCGGTTCCTGACACAGCTTGGCGAGACGCACCCGAAGCTGAGGATCACCGGCAAGCCTCTGCAGGATCAGGGCCTGGTCGTCGACGAGCTGTTCTCCCGCGGCTGGAAGGACGAAGTCCTGTGGGAGCTGCTGACACGGCCGCTCCCGCAGCCCCTGCGCAAGGACGTCAGCGCGATCATCGCCAAGCGGCTGCGGGACGCCCTGGACTCGCCGCTGCCCGGCCCGCGCCGGACGTGGGAGGACCAGGAGACGCCGACGCCCCGGCAGTTCACCGGGGGCACCGATCCGGTGGTCCGCCGCCGGTACGAGTGCGACGGGGACCACGGCCTGTGCGGGCGGCCTGTCGAGGCCGAGGGCGACCAGTGCCCGGCCCACGCGCGCGAGCCGCAACCGGCGTGGTGAGGGGCGCCGGGAACGGCGACGCCCGCCTCCGAAGTGTTCGGGGCGGGCGGTCAGTCGGGGCGGCGCATGCGGTTGACGACTCCTGCGATCTCCTCGGCGTCGCCGCGGTTGTCGTACCAGGACACCGGCAGGCGCCGTTCCTCGGTGTCGACGACGGCGAACGGCTGCAGGCGCCCGTGGAGTACAACGTTGTCCTGCGGCCGGTACTCGACGCCGAAGCGCTCAGGGGGTTCGTCGTCCGGGCCGCCGATGTGGGCGAGACGCTCGGCGATGAGGGAGGTGTCCACGCCTGCCGGGGGAGTGGGGGTCGGGCGCCGGCGGCCGGGAGGTTCCGGCAGATCGCTGGGCTTGACGTCCAGCTCCTGCAGGATGTCGGGGACGTAGCCCAGGTGCCGGGCGACGATGTAGTCGTTCTGCTCCTGGACCGTCCCGAGCTCCCGGTTCCCCAGGCGCACGTACAGGGCGACCAACTCCTCGAGGGCCGCGGCCGCGGTGCGTTCATCGCCTCTGGAGCGGGCTATGCGAATCTGCTCGATCAGGGGGCCGGACGTCGCGGCGAACGAGTCAGACACGGAGTGGCTCCTACCCACGTCGGAAGGTCGGGGCGTGCCACGCTACTACCCGCCCCTATGGTCTCGGATAACGGGCGTGGGCGCCCCCCTCTCCTAGGTGCTTTTCGCGCGCCAGGCAGGGCGCCTCGCGGCGCGGCTGGCAAGGAGGGAGGGGCGCCCACGCCCGTTATCCAAAAGATCAGTCAGGCCGAGGCGACAGCCCCGCGATAGGGCGTTTCGGCGACTCGCATCACGTAGAAGAGATGCAGGTCAGGTTCCTTCTTCGTACGCAGGACACCACGGCGCCGGCCCGTACGGATGACTGTGGTCAGGCTTTCACGGGGTAGGCCCAGCTCCTGCACATGCGCGGCCGCGGCCGGCATGACGATCCACTGGTCGTAGGGGAGTCGCATCAGGGCCGCGTCGATCTGCGCCGGCGAAATCGGGGCGTGCGCGGGCGAGGCGTGCGAGGACATCGCGGGGGTGCTCCTTCTCTTCGGGTTGGGCGCCCGCCGAGTTGCTCTCTCGACGCTCGCCTGCAAGGGCAGATTACAGTAAGCCCAGGGAAATCGGCCATTGGTCATCCGGCCGGTGACTGGCGCAAGATGGCCGGTTATGCTTCCTTCGCGCCACGCGGAAGACGATCCTCCTTTACCCCGGTTGGGTGTTCTGGCAGTCCGAACCGCGAGTCGGGCGCCAAGCCGGCACATGGGGGGACATCACGCCGTGACGGACAGCACCGCAACTATTGACCAGCTCATCGCATGCGCAGCCGCCGGGGGGCCGGACGCGCCGGAGGCCATGAGCGCGTTCTACGCGCGTCTCAACGGGACCGTCTACAACTGGGTCCGTCAGTACATCCGGGACCCGCACAAGGCCGAGGACCTCGCGCAAGAGGTCTGGATCAAAGTGGCGCAAAACGTGGGCCGTTATCGTCCAGGAACGAATCTTCTCGGCTGGCTGATGACCATCACGCGGAACACCGCGGTCGACCACCTGCGCAAGGAGCAGCGCCGGCCCACCGAAGTTCTGCACGCCGATCACCTGCAGCTCGACCGGCCGCGGCCGGGACTTTCCGTTCACCAGCAGGCCGAGCGACGGCAGTTGGCCGAGGCCATGGCCGTACGAATGAACGAACTCAAGCCGGATCAGCGCACCTGCCTGCGGCTGCGTTTCTTCGACGGACTGAGCCCGGCGCATACTGCTGAGCTCATGGGCAAGACGGAAGGCGCGGTACGCACCTTGACGGTACGGTCGTTGCGCCGGCTGGCCCAGGTACTTCCGGAGGGTGACTCTTCCGCCGAACTGGTGGAGGAGCTACTGAAGCTCGCAGTGGGCAAAGGGAACGTTGTCGGTGTTCGGGTCCAGACTTCACAGGAGAGGGCGCCTCATGTGGCGACGCGCTGACAGGGGAGCGGAGCGCCTCGAGCGTGCTCTGGAGGGCGGCCCGGTCCCCCACGACTCGGAGACCCGTCGCTCGTTGGCGGCCGCCGGCGGCCTGACCTCGGGCCACGGTCGGAACCCTGCCCGGGTTCAGCAGACGCACGACGCGATGATGTCGGCTTTCATGCGGACCTTGAACCCGCGTGAGTCCCGCGACGACGCCGGCACCGACGACGGCCTGGACCAGATGGAGCTCCACCGCACGGAGGTCGCGCTCCCCAACGGTGGCCAGCTTGTGCTGTCCGACCTCGAGGAGATCACTCCTGAGCGCCTGGAAGAGGCCGCCCAGATGATGGCCGAGATACTCGCGCGCCGTGCGAAGGACCACCACAGTTGAGCAGCAGCCCCACCGAGAAGCTCGACATCGTCGTGGGGAAGTTCCCCACCGATGCCATGCTCTGCAACATCAAGGGCGTGCGCACGCTGTTCATGCGTGAGTCGCAGACGTTCACCAACGCTGTGGAGAACGTGCGCAACGTGCTGCCCGGCATCACGATCGAGGCCGCGGAGCGGATGATCCGGGAGCAGTGTCCGGAGTTCCGGGACCTCGACGAGCTGCTCGGGCGGACCGACCCCGTCCCGCCGAGCGTGGAAGGCCCGTCGACCGCCTGGGCGGTCGACGTCGCGAAGGCGCAGCTCCCGCGCAGCAAGCGCCGCCGGAAGGTGGTCCTCGTCGCCGCGCTGCTGCCCGCGCTCGCGGCGAGCTGGGCCCTGGGCCGGTACACGAACGTCGCTGACACCAGCCCCTCGACCAAGGCCAGCGCGCCGGACGCGACACCGAACACGGCCGAGTTCGGAGCGGGGGCGGGGAAGGCCCCGTTCACCGACCCGAAATTCGAGTGGTTTTCCGGCTCGAGCGAAATCGATTGCGACCCGATAAACACGCTCGAGGCCGAGTGCACCGACGCCGACGGCATGGTGATGTCGACCAAGGCCGCCACCGGCCCGGACTCGACGATCTTCACGTTCTCGTACGGCAGTGAGCGCATCGGCCTGCGGATCTTCTACGACGCCGAGTATGCGGACACCTGGGCGCGACAGGACGGGTCCAAGGAGCTGTACCCGCACATGAAGGTCCACGACCGGTACGTCCTGTGGGGCACCGACCCCGGACGCATCAAGGAGTACGCGGACCTCCTGGTGGACGCGGACAAGCACAAGTCCGCGGCGCCGACTGCGATGGGCGGAGCCACCCCCCTGCCCCCGCGGCTGGCCGCGCTCACGTTGGGCACGCTGGGCCTGAACAACCACGAGGTGAACCAGATCCTCGCCCGCCCGGTGACGAGCGACGCACCCACCATGCTCGCCGCCCGCCTGGTGCTGGGCCTGGTCACCGCGCCCGTTTGGTTCGAGTCGGGCGCCGACGACATCGTGGCGCTCGCGGCCGGGATCGAGCCGCATCCTCCGACGACGGGCACGACGGAGGGCAGTACGCCCGTGGTGGTGCCGGTCTCGGAGCCGAGCGCGCCCACCACGAGCCCGTCGACGCCCACGGGCGGGGGGTCGACGCCCACGACCACGCCGTCGACGGACACGAAGCCGTCCACGCCGACGACTCCCACCACGCCCACGGCACCGACTCCGCCCGCTACGACGCCTCCGCCCGAGACGCCGAGCGAGCCCTCGACGCCGCCGGTCGCCGACCCTGCGCCTAGCGATCCCGAGCCGTCCACGCCGCAGGCCGCCGAGACCCCGGCACCGGACGACGATCCGGCGCCCGTCGAGGAGACGCCCGCGCCCGTGGAGGAAGACCCGGCCCCGGTCGAGGAGACCCCGGCACCGGTACAGACGCCCGCCGAGGGCGCTGCTCCGGTGGAGGAGCAGGAGCAGGCCCCGCCGGCACAGTCCACGGGCCAGGTCGGCGACGACCTGCTGATCCTGGACTCGGCCTGGACGGTCGCGGCCGCCGCCTGAACAGCCAGAAGGGCCCCGGACGTCGGTCCGGGGCCCTTCTGCATGCCCAAGGTCAGAACGGCGGTTCCTGCGTCGCCCACGGGTCGTCAGAGACCGGGCCCTGCGCCGCGGCCGGACGATGCGCCCCGCCTCCGGTGGTCTTGGTGACCCGGGCCGTGGCGTTGCGCAGGCTCGCCCCGACTTCCTCGACGTCCAGCTCGTAGACCGTGCGCTTGACGCCCTCACGGTCCTCGTAGGACCGCTGCTTGAGGCGCCCTTGGACGATGACGCGCATGCCCCGCTGGAGGGACTCGGCGGCGTTCTCGGCCGCCTGGCGCCACACGGCGCAGGTCAGGAACAGGCTCTCGCCGTCCTTCCACTCGTTGGTCTGCCGGTCGAAGGTGCGCGGAGTCGAGGCGACGCGGAACTTGGCCACCGCGGCGCCGGACGGGGTGAAGCGGAGTTCGGGGTCGTCGACCAGGTTGCCTACGACGGTGATGACGGTCTCGCCTGCCACGGACGGGCCTTTCGAGGGTCGGGGCCGGCCCGCGGGGTGCGGGCCGGCCGGGAAGGGTCAGGTCAGGAGAACAGGAGCTTCCACGTCTGCGGGCCGGGGATGCCGTCGGCGTCGCCCTTGAGGGAGGCGTGCGCGAGCTGGAAGTCGCGGACGTTCTGCCGGTCGGCGTCGGACCACTTGGGACCCGGGCCCGAGGTGTAGTGCTTGCCGTAGCCCTTCCGGACGAGCTGCTGCCCAAGCAGGGTGATGGACGCGTTGTTCTTGCCGGGGCCGAACTTGTCGGCGCCGGGGAACGGCGGGGCGGGCTTCGCCGTGACCTTGCCGGGCAGGGTGCCCAGCAGCTCCTTGAGGGAGGTTTCGCCGGGGACGCCGTCCGCGGCCGCGCCGCTGTACCCGAGGGACTCCTGGAAATCCTGGTAGTTCTTGGTGTCGGCGTCGGTCCAGGTGGGGCCGGGGCCCGAGGTGTAGTGCTTGCCGAACCCCTTCTTCACCAGGGCCTGGCCGACCTTGGTGACGTGGTCGCCCTTGGCGCCGTAGCCGTAGACCAGGCCGTTGATGGTGACCTGCGCGCGGGATACCTCGGAGCTCGAGCCGCCGCCGGGGAGGGAGCCGCCCGGGTTCGGGGCGGGCGCGTAGTCGCCGGCCGGCATGCCCGCCTTCACCCAGGCGTACAGCTTGGTGCCGGGGCAGGCGGTCGCGAAGCCGTCCCGGTGACCGCGCTTGGCCAGGGTGCGGCCGGTCTTCTTGCACGCCTCCTCGTACAGCGCGCGGCACGCGGCCAGGGCCTTCGCGCTGGGCTCCTGGTCGCCGCCGATGGCGATCTGGACACCGATACCGCTGACGTTGTGGTTGGGGCAGTGGGCGCCCTGCAGGCCCCAGCCGCGGCCCTCGTAGATGTTGCCGGCCTGGTCGACGACGAAGTGGTAGCCGACTCCGCTCCAGCCGTTGCCCAGGTGCTCCGCCTCGATCGCGCGCATGATCGCGTAGCCGGTGCGGGTGATGTGCGCGCCGCCGTCGTAGTGGACGAAGAACTCGGTTCGCTGGGACAGCGAGACGGACGCCGGGGTGCCGTTCCAGGGCTTCGCGCCCCAGGTGGCGCGAGAGATGATCGTGGTCATGGGTGCTGTGCCCTCCGGTGCTGAGATCAGGAGGGGGCACCGTGCAGGGCGCTGGTGGCTAACGTCGCGTCCTGGAAATGGCGACGGCCCCGGCGAAGGTGCCAGAGCCGTCTACGTGGGCCCGTATTGCTGCCTGGGGCCGCTGCGCGCGTTCAGCGGCCGCGCGTGCACGTCCTGCGATGCGCCGATCGTAGCGGTCAGTCGACGACCTCGGCGTCGACGACGCTGCCGTCCTCGAGCTCCGGTGGGTACTCGACCGAGAACAGGCTTCGGTCCAGGCGCTCGGCGAGCGCGGACAGGTCGACGGGCCCGTCCTCCGGGCCGGCGCCGATGTCGCCCAGGCCGGTGATCTCGACCGCGACGATCGCGTCCTTGCCGTAGTGCTCGCGGTGCTGCCGCTCGAGGTACCAGGCATCGGCGCGCCAGTCGGGCGACGTGCGGTCCTCCACGGTCTCCTCGACGATGTCGCCGGTCACTGAGTCGCGGAACCGGCGGGTGGTGACCTTGGTGACGATGCCGCCGTCGGCGACCCGTCGGATGTTCATCATGGCGCGCGCGGCCGCGGTGGCGCGGGCGGTGCGGACCTTCTCGTACAGGGCCGCGTACTCCTCCTCGTCCGGGTTCGGTTTCTCGCCTGCCTCGCGGGCCTCGAGCTCGGCGCGGCCGCGGGCCATCCACGCCAGGAAGCTCGAGCGGGATACCCCGGCCATCTCGGCGGCCAACTCGACGGCCACGCCCGTGCGCGACGCGCCGACGAGGCGCGCCTCGACCTCGTCGGAGAGCAGGCGTGGGCGACCGCTGCGGGCCTGTGGCCGGCGTGCCTTGCGTCGGGTGGACATGGTGTTCCTCGAAAGGGCGGATTAGCGGCTGGACGTGAACATGTGCCCACAGGCCGGGCAGGTCGTATGCGGTGCGCGGCCCTCGTCGTCGGGACTGAGTTCGTCGCCGCGCTCGCCGTCGTCGGGCAGGTGCAGCAGGGGCGTCTCATCCTCGCGGCCGCCGCCGGGCAGGGTCTCGGGGTCGACCTGGCCGAACAGCTTGTCCATCTCGTCGGCGCGGATGGCCAGGGAGTCGAACAGCTCCTGCTCGTTCGTGGCCAGGTCCTCGAGGACCTCGGCGAGCTCGCGCGGGTCCCATCCGCCCTCGCCTGGAAGGCGGTTCAGCTTGATGGCCAGGGCCTCGGCCTCGGCGTCGCTCCTCGACGACCAGCCGCGCAGGATGGGGACGAGCCAGCCGCCGTCCTCGTCGGTGACGATGCCGCTCGGTGTGCGCATGCCGCGGGATTGCATCTCGATCAGGGACTCCCGGCGACCGTGGCCGTGGAGGGTCTGCTGGGTGCGTTCGTCGACGACCGGAATCTCCACCAGGCCGTGCATGTCGATCGACGCGATGATGAGTTCGAGCTCGTGCCGCTTCGGGTTACGGGCCGCCGGTGTCAGGTCGGTGAGCGGCACGTAGGCGATAAAGCGCGGCGGCCTGGCGATCGTCTCGGTCACGGCTGGTGCGGTCCTCTCCCAGGTGTCGGTGTCCCGGCAGCGGGAGAGAGCTGCGAGCCCGCGGACTTCAACCGCGGCGCCCTGCCTCGCAAGCAGGGCGATGCCGTCATGGCCGACCCTCACCCGCCGCCGGGCCGGTTCCACCCTCGTTCCGGTTGGGGTGGAGCCGGGGCCCGGCCGCTTTCGGTGACGTCGCCGAATGCTGCAGAGCCGCGAGGAACGTAGGTCGGCGCGCCGTTAACGTCGCGTGCTCCACAAGGCATTTCCCTAGGTGTACTATTCGGAGCGGCTGGGAGAGCAACCCAGCTACCTGGGCCTAGGTGTAACAAATTTCGGCCGGTGACGTACCTCCATGCGACGCCCCGAAGACACCCCGCCCGGGAGAACCCGAATCCTGGGCCACGGCGTCCGGGGAAGAGAGGAACACCCAGATGTCGAACGACGTCGCCGAAGACCCCGCCGAGGGCCAGCAGTCCAGCGCGCCGTCCCTTCGCAAGCTGGCCGTGATCGGCGCGGTCGCGCGCGCCATGGTGGAGCACCAGAAGGCCAAGATCCAGCCTCGAGAGGACGCCCCGCGCGAGGCCCTCACCAAAGCCTTCGAGACCTCGAAGCAGCCGACGCTCGTGGTGGACATCGACGGCGAGGAGGTCGGCAAGTACACCGTCGGCGTCACGAAGGACACGTTTCAGATCGGCGACCCGGCCGCGTTCGAGAAGTTCGCGGAGCAGAACGGCGAGCTCGACATCGTCATCGCGCCGAAGCCCTCGTTCGTGAAAGCGATGCTCGCGCGCGCCCGCAGGAACCCGGAGACGGGCGCCATCTTTGACTCGCAGACCGGCGAGGAGATCCCGGGGGTCACGTTCGTGCCGGGCGGCAAGCCCAACGGCAGCGTCCGCTGGACGTGGAAGACGTTCCGGGGACAGGACACCGGCAAGGACGTGCTCATGGCCGCGCTCCGAAGCGGTCGCCTCTACGAAGACCTCAAGGAGACGCCGGAGTTGCTGCCCAAGTCGCAGCCCGGCGCGAGCGCTGAGTGACACCGACCGTTTGGGCCCGGCCCCCTGCGGCCGGGCCCCTCTCCCTGGGGACCAGCACCATGACCGCCGCCGCGACCGCCACCCGGAAGCTCTCCGACCGCGCGCACCGCATCGTTTTTGAACTCGCTCTGCATGACGGCAGGTGGGTCGACGTCACCGACGTCTACACCCGCCTCGGGCTGACCTCACACCAGGTGCGCAGCGCCCTCAACGAACTGATCTCCGCGGAGATGGCCGAGAGGAAGCGGCGCCCGGTGGCCTCCGAGTCCGGTTGCCGACGTACGCACCGAACCTATTTCCGTCTGACCGACGAAACCCCGAGCGAGGCCTCCGCATGAGCCGCCTGTCCAGTCCCACCGGGGTTCGAGTCAACCGGCGCCCCCGGTTCGTCTCCATCGACTCCAAGACGGTTCGGGACACCACCATCAGCTACCGCGCGCTGGGGCTGCTGGGGTACCTCCTGGACCAGAAGGAAGGGTGGCAGGTCCGATCCGACCAGCTCTCCAAGGGCGAGGGGCGTGAGGGGCGCGGCGCTGTCCGTACGGCGCTGCGCGAACTCGCCGAGCACGGCTACTACCGGCTCGAGCGCCGTCGGCTGCGCACCGGCAAGTGCGTGATGGGCACGGCCGTCTCGGAGTACCCCGTCGAGCAGTGGATCCAGGACCACGACATTTTCAGCACCGTGTCCGACCCGGCCGTTCCCGTGGTCGAACAGGAGGACGGCACGTTCCTCGTGGAGTACCCCGACGGCACCTTCGGCAGCGACGGGTTCGCGCCGGACCCGTTCGACGAGGAGGAGCCGCCCGCCGACCCCGAGCCGGAGGACGACGAGGAGGAGGCCGCGGCCGCCGCGGAGGAGCCGCCGGCCGCGCCGGAGAACCCCGCGGCCCGCCCGCGGCGTACCCGCCGCACCCCGGCGCAGAAGGCCGCCGACGACGAGGAGAAGGCCGCCGAGAAGAAGCGGAAGGACGAGGAGAAGGCCGCCCTGGAGACGGCCGTCGAGGCGGTTGCGAAGTGGTGGTGGGAGGACGCCGAGAAGCACCTCGGCAAGTACGTCGGGAAGACCAACGGCTACGTGGCCATGCGCGGCATGGTGAGGAAGGCCCTCGAGGCGGGCTACACCCAACGACAGTGCGCCGATGCCCTCCGGCACGCGCGTAAGCACCTGCCCAGCGCGCAGCAGTGGCAGACCGCCCTCGGCGTCGTCACGAACCACATCATCCCGAGCCAGCCCACCGGGCGGATCCCGTACAGCGACAAGGCCACATGGGGCGAGCAGAGCGACGCCCCGACGTCCACGCCCAGCAACACCCCCAGCTCGACCGCTGACGACTCTGACGACGCCACGTTCGGCGTCATCGCACGGCCTTAAGGAGCGCCCCCGATGTCGGTCACCACGGACACCACTCACGCCGCCCCCGCGCGCGGCATGAACGCCTTCGGCGACCTGAGCGCGCACATCGTCAGGGTGCTGCAGAACAACGGCGCGGACATATCGAAACTCGGCGTTCCGCCCCAGCCCGAACCTACGGACGGGCTCTGGGAGGACGTGTCGGTGCCCCAGGCCCGCGCACGGTTGAACATGTGGAGGAACAGCATCGAAGACGCCGCCCAGAACGAGTACCTGGCGTTCCGATTCAGCCACCTCGACGACAACCAGAAACCGAACACTCTGCGGGGATGGCTCGACTCCCTGGTCGAGGCGAAGAAGTTGGACGCTCGACCGACCGTCCTCAACATGCTCATGCCGGGACCCATCGGCAGCGGGAAGAGTGCCGCGGCGTGCGCGCTCGGCAACGAGGCCGCGGAGCGCGGGCTGTGGACCCTGTACGTGAAGCACGCGACGTACCTGACGTGGCGCCGCCCCGACTCCGCGCCGCACAACATGAAGGCCTGGGAGGTGCGCAAGCGGTTCGTCGAGTGCGATCTGCTGATCCTCGACGAGCTGTGCGGCGAGATGGACGTCACCGCGACCGAGTTCGCGCGACGGGAGACCATCGACTTGATCGACGCCCGTATCTCGGCCGGGCGGCCCACGGCGTACACCACGAACCTGCGCAGCCGTCGCCAGCCGGGAAGCCAGGCGATGGGCGTGGTCGACATCCTGGGGGAGCGGCTGCTGTCCCGCCTCGAGTCCTCGGCGCACTTGGCGAAGATCGTGGGCCCGGACCGGCGGAAGCCGGCGCAGCCCCTCGACTGGTGATTTCGCTGCACCGAATCGCCCCGTATGCGCGCGTTACTGACGAGGAGTGAGCGTCGATAAAGGCACAGGAGTCGGAAGACGCTATATCGTTTGGTCGACCTGGAAGGCCATGAGCATAAGCCGACCGGGGAGACCCGAACGAGAGGAAAGGCGTCTTGAAGCTGTTCACCCGTGCCCGCAAGGGCGACGAGTTGAAGGCCCCCATCGACCCCGAGCCGCAGCCCCCCACCGACTCCGACGTCCCCCCGCTCAGCAAGTGGGAGCTCCGCGGCGTCAAACTGACCGCCCTTGGCGGTGCCGGCGTCGGAGGCCTCGGTTTCTACGCATCGTTCGACTCCGTGTCTGCCAAGGCCCTGGAGTGGGGCTTTGACGAGCCGTGGGTGCTTCCCACCGCCATCGACTCGGCCATCCCCGTTTTCACGGGTGCGTACCTGTTCCTCATCCGCATGGACATGCGGCTGTGGTGGGCGCGGCTCGTCCCCTGGGCGCTGAGCCTGATCACCTGCGCCCTGAACGTCGCGGCCGGCGACTCCCTGTGGTCCAAGGTCGCGCACGGCGCCATGTCCCTTCTCTGGGTCGCCGTCTCCGAGGTCGCCGCACACACCTACGCGGTCCGGATCGGCGCGGCCACCGGCCGCCGCCGCCGCATGGACAAGGTCCGGTGGTCCCGCTGGTTCCTGGCGCCGCTCCCCACCTTCCTGCTCTGGCGCCGCATGAAGCTGTGGGAGCTCACCTCGTACGACAAGGTCCTCGAGCTCGAGCAGGAACGCCTCGTCTACCAGGCGAAGCTCCACGCCCGGTTCGGTCGGGCCTGGCGCAGGAAGGCACCCGTCGAGGCCCTCATGCCGCTCCGTCTCGCCCGTACCGGAATCCCGCTGCAGCAAACGGCCGCGGACGGTCTGCTCGCGGCGGGACTCGAGCCGGGCATCTTCGCCCGGCCCGTCGAGACCGTCGAGGTGCAGGCGCTCCCCGCTCCGGCGCCGACCGTGCCCGCGGCGCTGCCTGGAGTGCCCGCGGCCGCCGCCCCGAAGCCGCGCCGGGTCACGGCCACCGTCCCCCCGCAGCCGCCCGCGGCCCTGGAGCCGGCGCCCATGCCGGAGCCGATCGCCCCGACCGCGGAGGACCAGGGCGAGCCCCAGCCGTTCGTCGTCCCGTCTTGGAGCACCGAGGAGGAGCTGCGCAAGATCCTCGTGCAGGTCATCGACGGCGGTCACCGTGACGTCTTCGACGGCCCCCTGACCGGCGCCGCGATTGCGGAGGTCCTCAACCAGAGCGAGGGCAACGGCCGCAAGGTCCGGGGCCGCATCATCAAGGAGTACGCCGCACAGAAGGGTGTCCAGATCCCGCCGCGCGCCACCGTCGACGACGTCTTCGCCGCATTCGACCAGGCGCTGACGGCAACCGGCTCGTAAGGCATCCTGCACCTACCCGTACCGAAGCGGCGGGCCCCCGACCTGGGGTGCCCGCCGCCTGCATGATCGGACCCACTCATGACACCGGAGATCCTGGCCCGGATCGCCACCGCCCGCGCCGCCCGCGACCTGTCCGACCTCGCCCGGCAGTTCGTCGCGACCACCGCACAGCCCACCAACCCGACGGAGCGCATCCGCAAGGCCCGCGAGCTGCGCGAGTTGGTCAACCAGCTCGTCGACCTGACCGTGCTCGCCGAAGCCTTCGGTGGTGCGCCGTGGGAAGACGTCACGGCCGCACTCGGCCGGCAGGACCCGGGCACCGTGAAGCGAGAGTTCGCCGACGACATCGCCGAGTGGGGCGGCAAGTCGGAGGAGGAGCTGGAGCGCGGGGCCGCAGGGCACGAGGCCATTGACGAGTGGTACGCCCGGCATCGGGAGGATCTGGACCCCGAGGCCTCAACTCCCGTCGATGATCTGCTCAACCGGCATTGAGCTACCCATCCGAGCGGGTAGAATAGTAAGCCGATGGCAACGGCGAGAGGTTAAGGCCTCTGCCGTTGCATCCTCCGCGGGCGAGCAACCCGGGGAACCAACGAAGTGAAGGAACACCCAGATGCCTGGTATCACCACGCCTCAGCGCGAGCGCAGATCCCGTAAGCCGACCGGTCTTCCCAACCCGCCGATGATTCTCCTCGCGGGCCCGGAGAAGACGGGCAAGAGCCGTGTCGCGGCCGAGGGCACCAGCTCCGATCTGATCGGCATGACGTACTGGATCGAGATCGGCGGGTCGGAAGGCACGGCCGACTACTACGGCCGCATCCCCGGAGCCCGGTACGAGATCGTCCCGCACGATGGCACCTACCAGGACATCCTCGACGCCGTCCGGTGGGCCGTGCACCAGCCCCCCGCCGTCGAGGGCAAGCGGAACATGATCGTGGTCGACAACGTCACGGTGCTGTGGGACATGCTCAGCGATGAGCAGGCCCTGTTCGCCCGGTGGCGCGCGGAGAGGAAGGCGCAGGAGCAGCGCCGCCGCGGCCCGAACCCGGACCTCCCTGTCACCGTGGACCCCGACCTGTGGAACCGGGCGAAGGACCGGTGGGGTGAGATCCTGTGGCACCTGCGACGGCACACCGGCCCGACACTTCTGCTTGCCCGCCAGGAACTCGTCACCGCGTTCGAGAACGACAAGCCCACCCGGGACAAGACCCGCAAGACCAAGGCGGAGAAGAACCTCCCGTCCGCGGTCGACGCCATCGTCGAGCTCCACGCCCTGGGGGAGGCGTACCTCACCGGCGTCCGCACCCTGCACTGGGACGTCACCCCCGGCCAGACCGAGCGGTTCGAGAACTTCAGCATCGACACCCTTCTGCGCCGGCTCGGCTTCCAGGAGGCTGCCCCCGCGCGCCAGGTCACCGAGACCCGGCCGGAGGCGTACCTGGACGAGCAGCAGCAGGCACAGCAGCGGCAGCAGCCCCAGCAGCGCCCGCAGCAGCAGCGTCAGCAGCGTCCCCCGCAGCAACTCCAGGACCAGGCACCGCGACAGGGACAGGCGCCTGTCCAGCAGGGGAACCAGCGACCGAAGCTGACGGGCGACCAGGCCGTCGCGCTGATCCGAAAGGCGCTCTCCGACGCGAACGACCCGGAGTCCGCGCTGCAGAACATCCGGGAGCAGTGGGGCATCGTCACCCTGCAGCAGATCCAGACGCGCACGGAGCAGTGGGGCGAGATGAGCGCGGACGCCCTGATCACGCGCTCCCTCGCGTACGCCAAGGGCCGGGCTGAATGGAAGCGGCAGCAGGCCCCCGCCGGGCAGCAGGGACAGCAGACCTCCGCCGGGCACCAGGAACAGTCCGCCCCCAGCACGCCCCCGCCGGGCGAGGGGCAGGGCACCGGGCAGTCGGACGGTGCTCGAGAGCACCAGGCGCACGAGGAGCCCGAGCCGCCGGCCGAGGACGAGACGCCCCCGCCGCCGGACCCAGAGTTCGAGGAGCCGCCCCTGGACGAGTCCCCCGAGGACACCAGCGCGGCCGAGGAGCCCCAGGACACGCCCCCCACCCGGCCCGCGGCCGCACCCCGGCCGCCTCGCCGGAGCCGGAACGAGGGCCTCGCGCTCAAGGCACTGAACGCCGAGGCGGACGTCCAGGCCCGGATCAAGATGATGACCGTGGGTGAGCACCTCGGACCGATCTCCGAGGAGGGGGAACCGCCCATGACCGTGCTCCGGGACTACCTCCAGCAGCACCGGCCCTCGATCATCGACCAGCTCGAAAAGGAGGGGCACACGGAGCTCGCCGCCTACTACCGGAGCGCTCCGACCGTCGATCCGCAGATTCAGCAGAAGTTCGCCCCGTACTTCGCGGGCGCGCCCGCAGGGCAGTGAAGTGACGTGAGGTGATGCGCGCCCGACCCCCTCGGGCGCGCTCCTCCGGCGCGCCGCGCCCTCTGCGATCTCATCACCTCACGTCACCTCAGCACGGCGCGCCCGCGCGCCTCAGCCCCACCGCAGGCGCGCCCGGGTGATCGCGCGCCGACCGCCCCGCGCCGATCCGCGCCCGCGCCGTCCTCGTCGCGCGCCTCGTCGCGCGCGCCCAGGCGCGCCTCGAGACTGCGCGCGCCGATCCCGACCGCGCCGCGCGCCGACCGGGCGCGCCACCACGCGCGCGCTCAGGCGCGCCGATCGGGCAGGCGCGCGCCATGCCCGCGCCACACCGCGCGCGCCTGCCCAAGATCGCGCGCGCGCCCGGATCGGTCGGCCCGCGCGCCCGCGCCCAGACCTCCGCGCTCAGGCGCGCTCAGGAAGGCGCGCCATGGCGCGCTCCTTTGACCTGCTCTTTTCTGGAGCGCGCCGCGCGCCTGGCCCCCGCGCGCCACAACGGGCGCGGCCTCCAGGACGTCGTCGACCACGCGCGCGCGGGTGGGGTGGCGCGCGCCCAACGGCGCGGTGGTCGCCGCGCGAGGCCGCGCGCCCGGCGGCGCGGATGGCCGCGCCAGAGCGCGCC